>DATENV010000156.1:0-2540 GCA_035274805.1 Sphingomicrobium sp.
CCGAACTGGGCGAGCTGGACCGCGCCCTGCTGGGCGATGACGATGCCGATCAGGAAGCTCATCAGGCCGATGATGCCGAGCGCGCGGACGCCGACGACGTCGAAGCGCTGGACGACCGCATTCACCCGGAACCGTTTGGGCCGGCGGATGACGTTGGCGAAGCCGATCAGCGTCGCGCCGAAGAAGCCCAGCAAGCCGACCAGCGTGGTACCCGCTTCGGAGACCCACTCGCCAAGCTCGCGCAGCACGGCCATGAAATCGTGCGGCTCGTCCGGAACGACGCGTGTCGGCTTGTCGAACTCGCCGACCTGCTTGAGCAGGCTGACTTCGTCGCGGCTGGCCCCGATCACCTCGGCGCCGCGGTCGCGGACGGTCCGATAGACCAGCCACGCGCCGACCGTGTCCATCCGCTCGATTTCGCTCAAATCGATGGTCAGCGGGTCGGGCAGCGCGTCGATCTCGCGCTGCGTGGTCGCGGCGCGGGTGATGGTGAGCGCGCCGGCGACCCGGTAGACCGAGCCTTGGCGGTGATCCGTCTCGTGCTCCGTGACCTCGGCCATGCGCGCGAAGTGATGCGCGAAATGGCAGCGGTGGGCAAGTCGCGGCCCGGGGTTGTGCCACCGCTGTACCCCTTCCCTGCCGACTCCCGCGCCTTTATGCGACGCCGTGATGAGCGACCACCCGCCCTTGCTGTTCGTGCCCGTCGGCGACAATGCCGCGCGCCCGTTCGGCATGGACGCCAAGGCGCGGGCCTGCCGTCTCGCCACCAATGCCGGGTTCGAAGGCGCGGACCAGGCGGTGCCGGGCCGGGCGGTGCTGCTCGCCAGCATGGCCTACGGCTGGGACCCGGCGTGGATCAAGGAGCTCCGCAACCGGCCGCGGACCGTTCTAACGCTCGGCGGCAAGCCGGTGATGGCGCATGTCCCGGACGGCGAGGATGCCAAGCCCGTCGCCAGCGCCATGGCCGGCGGCAATACGGTCGACGGTTACGAGGCCGTCGCCGCCGAAAGCGCCGAGCTGACCAACACCGCGCTCCGCAAGCGCGAGCGCCCGTTCGTGCTGCCGCTCGATCCCGACGATCCCGAGCCGGTCGAGCGTGCCGCCTACGACGCCGCCTACAAGGGCGTCACCGACGCGCTGACCCTCTACCTGTGGCGCAAGCCCGCTTTTTACCTGACCCGCTGGGCGGCACGCGCGGGCCTGTCGCCCAACAGCGTGACGCTGGTCGGCGCGGTGCTGTGCCTGCTCGCCTTCTGGCTGTTCTGGGTTGGGCAATACTGGCTGGGCATCGCCTCAGGCTTCGGCTTCATGGTGCTCGACACCGTCGACGGGAAGCTCGCGCGCTGCACCGGCGCCTCGTCCAAATGGGGCAACGTGTTCGACCACGGCATCGACCTCGTCCACCCGCCGTTCTGGTGGTGGGCGTGGGAGCATGGGCTCGCCGCCTACGGCCGGCCGCTCGAGCCGGTCTATGCGACGATGGTGCTGTGGGTGATCGTCGGCGGCTATGTCGCGCAGCGCGCGATCGAGGGGCTGGCGATCCAGCGGTTCGACGGCATGGAAATCCACGTCTGGCGGCCGCTCGACAGCAAGTTCCGGCTGATCACGGCCAGGCGCAACCCGAACATGGTGATCCTCGCCGCGGCGTTGTTGTTCGGCAGGCCCGACACCGGCCTGGTGCTCGTCGCCTGGTGGACTCTGATCAGCCTCATCTTTCACGCGGTGCGGCTCGCGCAAATGACCGAGCGGCAGGCGCGTGGGGTAAAGGTCGCCTCCTGGCTGGACGCTTGAAATATACCGCCATCCTGCTCGCCGGATCGCGGCCGGGACGCGACGACTTCGCCGCGCAGTTCGGCACCGACATGAAGGCGCTGATCGCGGTCAGCGGCGAGCCGATGGTGCGGCGGCCGGTTCGCGCGCTGCTCGCCAGCGCGAAGATCGCCAGGGTGATCGTCCTGTCGCAAGCGCCCGACCGGATCGCGGCGGTCATCCCGACCGATCCGCGGGTGGCTTTCCGGCACTCGCTCGGGACGATCGCCGAGACCATGCTCGAGATTTGCGGCGACCCGGGCACGCCCTGGCCGCTGCTGGTGACGACCGCGGACCATGCGCTGCTCGATCCGGCGACGGTCGACGAATTCAGCGGCGGCGCGGGCAGCGCGGACATCGCGGTCGGCGTGGTCGAACGCGCGACCTTGATGCGGCGCTTTCCGAATGCCGAGCGGACCTGGCTCAGGTTCCGCGGCGGCGCTTACACCGGCGCCAACCTGTTCGTGCTGAGATCGCCCGCGGTGCGGCCGGCGATCGAGCTGTGGCGGTCAGTCGAGCAGGACCGCAAGAAGGTGTGGCGGGTGACCTCGCTGCTCGGGCGCCTCGTGCTCGCCGCCGTCGCGCTGCGTCTGGTCAGCCTCGACCAGGTGCTGGCACGGCTGGGCCGCAAGCTCGAGCTCACGGTCAGGGCCGTGAAGCTGTCGAACCCGCTTGCCGGTGTAGACGTCGACAAGCCCGCCGATCACACGTTGGTCGAAGCGATCCTGGCG
>DATENV010000157.1:0-3409 GCA_035274805.1 Sphingomicrobium sp.
GGCGATCGCAATCGTCGTTTTGGGCTTGCGCAGCACCCATGACAGCGCCGGACGATAAATCCGAATGAAGAAGCGGTTGATCGGGTTCTCCTGCTCGGGGCGGATGCGCCCTTTGACGAACATGGTGATGAGCACGGGGACCAAGGTGATCGAAAGGGCCGCGGCGGCGGCCATCGAATAGGTCTTGGTGAGCGCCAGCGGGCGGAACAGCCGGCCTTCCTGCGCTTCCAGGGTGAACACCGGGAGGAAGGACAGCGTGATGATCAGCAGCGAGAAGAAGAGGGCCGGCCCGACCTCGACCGCCGCGTCGACGAGCACCTTGATGCGCTTCTGCTCCGAGATCCCCTCATTGGCCCGGGCATGCTCGAGCTTCTTGTGCGCATTCTCGATCATCACGATCGCCGCGTCGACCATCGCGCCGATGGCGATGGCGATGCCGCCCAGCGACATGATGTTCGCGTTGACGCCCTGCAGGTCCATCACGGTGAAGGCGGCGAGGATGCCGAGCGGCAGCGTCACCACCGCCACGAGCGACGAACGCAGGTGCAGCAGGAAGGCGCCAGTCACCAGCGCAACGATCAGCAATTCCTCAGCGAGCTTCTCCCACAGATTGTTGACGGCGCGGTGGATCAGCGCCGAGCGGTCGTAGACGGTCACCACCTGCACGCCCGGCGGGAGGCTGCGCTGCAACGCGGCGAGCTTTTCCTTGATGGCCTTGATCACCGACAGCGTGTCGGCGCCTTGGCGGACGACGACGACCCCGCCGGCGACTTCGCCCTGGCCGTTCAGCTCGGTGATTCCTCTTCGAAAATCGGGCGCGAGCTGGACGCGCGCGACGTCGCCGACGGTCACCGGGATGCCGCCGGCCGTCGCCATCAACGGAATGTTGCGGAAGTCCTGCAGCGTTTTGAGATAGCCGCCCACTCGGACCATATATTCGGCGCCGGCCTGCTCGATGACCGAGCCGCCCGATTCATTATTGGCCTTGCGGACGGCTTCGATCACGTCCGAGGCAGAGATGCGGTAGAGCTGCATCTTCATCGGATCGAGCTGGACCTGGTATGACCGGACCATGCCGCCGACGCTCGCCACCTCGGCGATCCCGTCCACTTCCTTGAGCTGGAACCGCAGGAACCAGTCCTGGAGCGAGCGGAGCTGCGAGAGATCGTGTCCGCCGGTGCGGTCGACCAGGGCATATTCATAGGCCCAGCCGACGCCGGTCGCGTCCGGTCCGAGCGTTGGGGAGACCCCGGCCGGAAGCCGGTCGCGCGCCTGAGACAGATATTCGAGCGTGCGCGAGCGCGCCCAGTAAAGGTCGGTTCCGTCCTTGAACAGAACGGTGACGAAGCTGTCGCCGAAGAATGACGTGCCGCGCACGGCCTTGACCTGCGGCGCCGACAACATGGTGCTGGCCAGCGGGTAGGTGACCTGATCCTCGACGATCTTCGGCGCCTGGCCCGGATACGACGTGCGGATGATGACCTGCGTGTCCGAAAGATCCGGCAAGGCGTCGATCGGCGTCCGGCTGAGCGAATAAAGTCCGGCGAGCGCAACGAAGGCCGCGCCGAGGAGCACGAACAGGCGGTTGGCGACGGACCAGCGGATGATGCGGGCGATCATCTTTTCGCTTCCGGTTGGCTCGAGAGGCGGCTGAGGAAGCCCTGCAGCGACGCTTCGGAATCGATCAGGAACTGGCCCGATGCGACGACTTCCTGGCCCGGCTGAAGGCCCGCAACGATCTCGGTCCATTTATCGAAGTCGCGCCCGGTCTTCACCTCCTGCGGGATGAAGCTGCCGTTCCGCTTGACGACGACGACCTGGCGGCGGCCGGTGTCGATCACCGCTTCGCTCGGAACGACGGTGGCCATCCCGCCCGTGCCACGGAGCGTCACGCTGGCGAACATGCCCTGCTTCAGGCGCGCCCCGGGGTTCGGAAGCGTGATCCGCACCTGGGCCGTGCGGCTCTGCGTGTTGAGCGTCGGGAAGATGTAATCGACCACGCCGTGCCGGATATCGCCCGGATAGGCCGGGAAACTGATCTCGGCCGGCTGGCCGGCACGGACCTCGCCGAGCGACGCCTCCGGCACATCGGCGATCACCAGCACCCGGCCGAGGCCCTGAATGGTGACGATCGACTGGCCGAGGCTGACCTGGGCGCCGGGGCGAGCGCCGATCGCCGTGACCACGCCGGACCTGCGCGCGGCAACGGCATAGGTGCGCTGCGGAGCGCCGCCCCGATCGAGCCTTGCGACCAGCGAGGAAGGAGCGCCCAGGAGGAGCAGGCGCCGGCGCGCTGCCGAGCGCAGCTCGGCCGACGCCACGCTCCGGCTTGCGAGCAGCGCGCGATATTCGTTCTGCGCCGCCAGCAAGTCCGGCGAATAGACCGTCGCGATCACGCGCCCGGCGCCGATCGGCTCGCCCTCGGCGCGGATGGACAAGCTTTCGACGAAGCCGGGGGTCAGCGTTTGGACCTGGGTGATGAGCCTTTGATCGAATTCGACATGCCCGACCGACCGCACGACCGGCGCGATGTCGCGCACCTCGACCTTGGCCAAGCGGATCCCGAGGTTCTGCATCACCGTGGGAGAGACGGCGACCCCGCCGGCCGCGCCTTCGTCGGCATATTTCGGCTGGAGCTCCATGCCCATGGAGGACTTGCCCGGGCCTGGATAGCGCTCGTTGGGCACCATCGGGTCGTACCAATAGAGGATGCTCCGGCCGGCCTGGCCGGCCTGGCCCTGCCGAGGGGTGCCGCTGGAGACGATCAGATAGCCCGCGATGGCGCCAACCAGGATGATCAGCAGGATAAGCACGCGGACCAGTTCGGGGCGCTGCCGGATCCGCCGGATCACGGTGGTCGTTCTTTCGCGGATCATCGTCCGGGCTCCCCTGTCAGATAGATGAGGTCGGCCGCCGCGCGCGCCTTGGCGCCCTGCTGCTCGACCAGCTGGATGTTGGTTTCGACGTACCGCCGCACGATGTTGAGCGGCAGCTCGAGCGTGCCCTGGCCACCCGAGTAGCGCGCTTCGGCCGCCTTGAACGAGGCCTCCAGCGAGGGGATGGCGTGGCCGCCGATCTCCGCCATCCTGGCGTCGGCGCTGCGATAGTCCGCCAGCGCCTGCCGGTATTGCCCGCCGAGCTCGCGCTTGGTGTCCTCGGCGCGCAGCAGCGCGGCATTGGCGCGTGCGTTCGCTTCGGCAATGCGGCGGCCCTGGAGATTGCGGCGGTTGATCTGCAGCGGAATGCTGACCTGCACGCTCGCCATTTCACCATAGCGAGGGCGAAAGCCGACCATCGCCGACCAGCTGATGTTCGGCCGGCGCTCCGTGCGCGCGACGTCGGCCTGCCGATCGGCCGCGCGCTCCTGCGCATTGGCGACCAGGACCTCGGGGTGCGCGCTGAAATCGGG
>DATENV010000158.1:0-12663 GCA_035274805.1 Sphingomicrobium sp.
GAGACGGCGTTATCGGGGGACGCGATCTTCCCGACCTTCTTCATGGCTGGCTTCGAATGCTCGACCTTCGTGTGGAAGGATCGCGAGCGGAAGGACTATGTCACCGCGACCGGCCATGATCGCCATTTGGAGAATGATTTCGCGGCGGCGATGGACCTCGGCATGGGCGCCGTGCGCGAAGCGATCCGTTGGCCGCGGGTCGACCTCGGCGGCGGCCGCTACGACTGGTCGAGCGTCGGCGCAGTCCAGGACGCGGCAACCGCTTGCAAGATCACGCCGATCTGGGACCTGTGCCATTACGGCCTGCCCGACGGCTGCGATCCTTTCTCGGATGAATGCCGCGGCCGGTTCGTCGATTATTGCCGCGGCGCGGCCGAATTCGTCACCAGCAGCGCCGATCCGCCTTATTTCTTCACGCCGATCAACGAGATCACCTTCTTTTCAGCAGCGGCGAGCGACCTGGAGTGGATGTATCCCTTCGCCAAGGGCCGCGAGGACGAGCTCAAGCGAGCGTTGTCGCGGATGGCGATCGAAGGGGCGAAAGCCATTCGCGAGGTCGAGCCCGGTGCGCGCATGGTGCACGTCGATCCGGTCGTCCACGCCGTTCCCCCGGCCGATCGGCCCGATCTCGCCGACGAAGCTCGCGACGAGGAGCATCGCGAGGCGTTCGAAGCTTGGGACATGCTGTGCGGCCGGGTCGCGCCCGAGCTCGGCGGTTCACCCGAAATTCTCGATATCGTCGGCGTCAACGTCTACCACTATAGCCAGGTCCAGCTCGGCGCCGACAAGAAGCGCGAGATCCTTGGCCCCCGCGACCCCCGGCGCAAGCCGCTGAGCGAGCTGCTCCAGTTCGCGTGGGATCGCTACCACCGGCCCATCATCATCGGCGAAACCAGCGGCTTTCAGGAGAACCGCGCCGAGTGGCTGCGCATGACCATGGAAGAGTCACTCAAGGCGCTCAATGCCGGCGTCGATCTGCACGGCGTCTGCCTCTATCCGTTCGTCGACGTGCCCGACTGGTGGAGCCAGAAATGGGCGAAGATCGGAATTTACGACGTCGCGGACAAGGAAAGCTTCGAGCGCGTCCCGTGCGATGCCTATATCGAGGAGCTGCGCCGATGGCAGAAGCTGCTCGACCAGCCCGAGAATGTCGAACCCGACGGTTACGGCCACCGCTGGGGCCGGGTGCAGCTCGCCGAAGTGCGCGAATATGCGGCGAAGTGGGAGAAGAGGTCGGCCCCGGAGCACGCGGGCGCCTGAACGCCGAGATGGCGCCGCACCTCAGCGGCCACCAGCTCCTGCGGCCCGCGGCCGCTGCGCTGGCGGCTGTTGCTCCGCGGCAAAAAGTGTTCGCTGCCGCTCGAGCTCCTCGTACAGCGGCTCATATACATGGCGGCTGCCGTCGGAACCGACGGTGGACAATAGCCCAACGTGGCAATGGCGCGAGTTGTCCCAACCGGGGTAAGCGGTGACCGGATAGAGGCAAATGCCCTCGATGCGCGTTCCACGCCGCTGCGCCTCGCGCACCTCGTCGCAGACGTAATGCAGCCAGGCCGGCCGGCCCGAGCCCTCAGCTCCCGTTTCCGAAATGAACAGCGGCTTCCCGTACCGCTCGGCCGTCTCGACCAGCATGTCGGCGAGCGGGCGATATTCATGGTGGCCCATCGGAATCGTCGGCCCTTTGAAATACCATTGGTTGTGCGGGTAGAAATTCCACCCGACCACGTCGACGAGCGTCGGATCCCCGCCCAGCTCCGGCTTCGCCTTCCCGATGATCCAGTCGTAGGCCTCGTACATGCCCTGCAGGTTCTGCTCGGCGGCCCGGATGGTCGATCGGCGGCGATCGTGCGGAGCAATGTGAATCAAGGGCTCAGCCCAGACGATCGTCGCCTTCGGCCAACGGCGCTTGATTTCGCTCGCGGACGACACCGCGGTCCTGACGAGCTGGTGCTTGAACCACCCGCGCTGGTTCGGGCCGACGTGCGGGAAATAGCCGTCGTCCACCGCCCACGACATAAAGTTGATCTCGTTGAGCGGACAGACCACGGGCGGCCGTCCGCTGACCGACTGCTGCACGTCGATCGCCGCGAGCGCGAATTCGGTGAACCGGTCCGGGAAGTCCGGCGCGGCCTGGTCGACATGATCCGGTGAACCGTAGTGGAAAAGGTCCCAGATCACCTGCAGCCCGAACTGCTCGGCGGCTTCGAGCGCAGGCATCCAGCTCGACCAATCATATTTACCCGGGGCTTTTTCGATCAGGTGCCAGCGAAGCCCGTCGCGAAGCGTGCGAAAGCCGAGCTCGGTGCACAGGCGATAGTCGCCAAGCACATGGCTATCGTGGCTGGTCGCCCTGATCAAATCGAGCCGGACGCCGTCGCGACGGCGATGCGACGAGCACTCGAATCCAGCCATGAAGAAGCTGTTGAAGTTCATAGGCGTTTCTTATCCCCACGCGCGCCAACAATGCGCGAGCGGCGAAATGGAGCCAACGAACTTCGTTTAGGCCACCTTGCCGTTCTTCCGCTCTTCGGCCTTGCGCAGCACATCGTAAGCCGCCTGCACCTGCTTGAAGCGCTTGGCGGCCTGCTCATCGCCGGGATTGGCGTCGGGGTGAGTTTCCTTGACCAGCCGCCGGTGCGCGGCCTTGACCGCGGTAAAGTCGGCGTCGGTCTCAAGGTCCAATGCGTCGAGCGCGCGCATCTCGTCGCGGGTGCGACTCCCGTCACCGGGCCCCGCCCATTTCCATTGTGCCGACTGGCGGAAGCCCTTGGCCCCCGTTTCTTCCTCGGCCGCCCGGCGCGCCGCTTCCTCGGGGCTGAGGCCCGCAAAGTAATTCCAGTTCCGGTTGTATTCGGCGGCGTGGGCTTCGCAGAAATACCACCGCTCGCGGCTGTGGGGCGCCTTGGGCGCGGGCTTGTCGCCGGTCTCGTTGCAGCCCTCGCGGTCGCACAGGCGCAGCCTGGCCGCCGAGCGCCCCTTGTCGCCGTAGGAGCGCCAGCGCGGGAAACCCCAGTCGTCCGATCTCTTCTGCTTCGCCATCAAAGCTCCACTAATCATACCCGGACGTCATTGCGAGCGCAGCGAAGCTGGATTGCTTCGTCGCGTTGGCTCCTCGCAATGACGGAGAGGAGCGCCAGAGGGCCTGTAAGCCGGGTTCTGTCCGTCGCGCTTTAAACAAGCGAGACTGTGCGGCCATTCCTCTAGGCCCCGACTTGCATCGGGGCTCAAGCAACCAACCCGGGCGGCGAGCCGGAACCAGGCCCACGGGGTCCCCACAAAGTACTACTTTGCGGGGTGCCCCTTATGCCGCCCCTATTCGGTCTTGCACCGGGTGGGGTTTACCGTGCCGGCCCTGTTGCCAGGACCGCGGTGCGCTCTTGCCGCACCCTTTCGACCTTACCCGTCCGAAGGCGGGCGGTGTGCTTTCTGTGGCACTGTCCCTGATGCGTCATCGCCGAGGCTCTGGCGCACCGCCGGGCGTTACCCGGCACCGTGGTTCCATGGAGCCCGGACTTTCCTCGCCGGGGACAAGTCCCCGCCGCGGCCGCCCGGCCCTCTGGCGAGGCGCGATATAGGCGAAGCGGCCTGCAGTTACGAGTCATGCCTGCTTTGGACGGCAATGGGTCGAAAGCAGACATTGCCTGCTGATTTTTTTGCTGTCCTACAGCGGTCCGTCTGTGCTTGGCTGCCCCCCATGGGTCCGCTTCGAGCCACCGTCGTCAGACGAGACCGGCCGCACGGCTTAAGTTCACGAAAAAAGGCCACGCACTCCGTGACATTAGTGACTTTAAGGCGGTTCGACGCGCCAGCTTCACTGCGGCCTCGGCAACAGCAGGGCCAGCAATTTGGCGCGGCATTCGCCGTCGATGATCCCGTCGATCATGTCCGGACGGAAGCGTCGCTGGAACGCGATGACCGCCTTCTGAGGGTCGGTGACGTCATAGCCGAACCGCTCCAGCGCAAGCAGGAAACCGGCGTCGGTCCAGTAAGGATCGATCAGGTCCCGCGTCGGGCTGGGCAGCGCCAGCCGCCGCTTGGCGAGCGCGGCCCATGGGAATAGCTCGCCGGGATCCTCCTTGCGTCCGGGGGCGACGTCGGAATGGCCGACGACGTTGCCGCGGCCGATCCCGTGGCGCTCCTTGATGTCGGCCACCAAGGGGATGACCGAGGCGGTCTGCTCGTCCGGGAATTCGCGGTAGCCGAACTCGTGGCCCGGGTTGACGATCTCGATCCCGACGCTCGCCGAATTGACGTCGCTAATTCCACGCCACCGGGACTTGCCCGCGTGCCAGGCGCGCATCCTCTCCTCGACCAGGCGGTAAATGGTCCCGTCCTCGTCGACGAGATAATGGCAGGATACTTGCGAGTCCGGCGACGTCAGCCGGTCGAGCGCGCCCTGCGCGTCAGGCATGCCGGTATAGTGGAGCACGATCATCGAGACCGGCAGCTGCCGCTCGTCGAAGTTCGGCGACGGCCGTTCGATGCAGTCGAGTTCCACATGCGCAATGGCGCATGAGACGGCTGCCGGGGTCAAGCCCCCGCGGCAGCGCGGCGGTCGGTTGCGGCCCGTTTCTCGACGCGGCCCCCGTCGCCGACCAGACGATAGAGCCCGCGCGCGTTGATGTCCGCGCCAAGCTTGCTGGTTTGTCCGATCACCGTTTCACCCGCGCCGAGCATCAGCCAGCCGTCGGAAGCCATCGCGCCCGCGATCCGCTCGAACGCCAGCGTCTTTTTCTCTGGGCTAAGGTAGAGCAGTACGTTGCGGCACAGGACGATGTCGAAGTCGCCCGGGTGCGGCGCCGGCTCAAGCAGGTTGTGGACCTGGAAGCGGACTGGCTTGCGCAAGGCCTCCACGGCGCGCCAGCCGTCGGCGCATTCCTCGAACCACTTGATCATCTGGTTGATGCCAAGGCCGCGCTGCACTTCGAACTGGCTGTAGCTGCCGGCCCGCGCGCGATCGATGCAGCCGTTGGAGACGTCGCTGCCGAGGATGTCGATGGTCCAGCCGCGCCATTGCTCGGGCTGCTCGGCGAACAGCATCGACAGCGAATAAACTTCCTGCCCGGTCGAGCAGCCGGCCGACCAGATCCTCAGCCGCTTCGACTTCTCGCGGCGGCTCGCGAGCTGGGGCAGCGCATGGCGCTGGAGCACGTCGAACGGCGCACGGTCGCGGAAGAAATATGTTTCGTTGTTGAGCAACGCCTCGACCACCATTTGCGACAAGCTGGGCTCCTTACCCATGACCAGGATGGTGATGAGCTCATCGAGCGTCGCGATTCCGCGCTCGCGCATGAGCGCGGAAAGCGCGGTCTCGATCCGCCACCGGCGGCTCATCGTCAGCTGCTGCCCGGTCCGGGCCTCGAGCAGGCCAGCCAGGATCCGGCTCGAGCTGTCGCTTATTTGCACGCCGGCTGCTCCTCGGTGCGAGCAGCGATCCGCCGGCCGATCTTGTCCGGCGGCAGGATAGCGCAGGCGAGCCCCGCCTCAAGGACCGCGCGCGGCATCCCCCACACCGCGCAGCTCGCCTCGTCCTGGGCAAAGATCGAGCCACCGCAGGCGACCAGCCGTGAGGCGCCTTCGACGCCGTCGCGGCCCATGCCGGTGAGGACAACGCCGAGCGCCCCGGTACCAAAAATCGCGCCGACCGAAGCAAGCATCGGATCGACCGAAGGCATGCAGCCGCTGCTGCTGCGGCCGCGCGTCAGGCGAACGACCGCGCCATCGCGGCCGGGCTCGAGAGTCAGATGCGCGTCGCCCGGCGCGACGAGGATGCGATCGGGCACGAGTGCCATGCCGTCTTCGGCGACGACTGCTTCGCGGCGAGCTACCGCGCCGAGCTGCCGCGCGAAGACGGTCATGAACGGGATCGGCAAATGCTGGGTGATAAGGATCGGAACCCCGATCCGCGAGGGCATGGCGAGGAACATCCCGCCGAGCGCGTGGATGCCGCCGGTCGAGGCGCCGATCGCCAGCACATCGATCGGGTCGGCCGGCATCGCCCGGAGCAGCGCCTGCGTGCCGCCTTTTGGTACAACCGGGGCCGGCACGTGGACGGAGGCGTAGCCAAGCGCCTTCAGCTTCCCGACCAGGATTTCGGAGAATTTGCCGTTGAAGCGGCCAGTGCCGGGCTTCGGCATCGTATCCGCCGCACCGAGCGCGAGGGCGGCAACGGTTTGTTCGGCGCCGTCGTCGGCCAGCGAGGAGACGATCATCACCTTCGCGCCGGCCGCGGCCGCAATGATCCGGGGAATCGACTTGAGGCCGCCCGCGCCCGGCATTTCGAGATCGAGCACAACGATGTCGACCCGGCATTCGCCGAGCGCTTCGATGGCGTCCTCGGCGGTGCCGGCAACCGCGGTGATTTCAAAGGCGGGGTCGCTTTCGACCATGCGCGACAGAACCGCCCGGGCGACGGTCGAATCGTCGACGATCATCAGCCGGATTCTGCGGCCTGTGCTGCGCGGGCCCGGAAGGCGGTCCCGCGATCTGGCGAGCGCCCGCTCCACGGTCCGGCAGCTCAGGCGACGCCGACGAGCTGAAGCTTGATGTGGAGCGTCTCGCGGTCGAACGGTTTCATCACATATTCGTCGGCGCCGGCTTCCAGCGCGGCCCGGATATGCGCCATGTCGTTCTCTGTGGTGCAGAACACGACCTTGGGCTGATCGCCGTGGCCGCGCTGCCGAAGCAAGCGCAGAAACTCCATCCCGCTCATCACCGGCATGTTCCAATCGAGCAGGACGACGTCCGGCATCTTGGCTTCGCATCGGGACAGCGCTTCCTGGCCGTCGCCCGCCTCATCCACCTCGAACTCGAGCGTCTCGAGGATGTGCCGGGCAACCTTGCGGATCACCTTGGAGTCATCGACGATCAAACAACTTTTCATGCCGGGCTTCCCACTGCAGATTGCGGACGTGATTAAACGCTAAGGGTAACGAAGAGCTTAAGCCGCCTTCGCCTCGGCAGCGCCCGCGATCAGGGCCGCGACATCGACCAGCAGCAGCGGGCCTTGCTCGGTTTCGACCATGCCCCGCGCAACGCGGTCCCAGCCTGGTGCCATCGCGGCGCGCACGGCCGCCGGCTCGGACAGGGATTCGACGACATCTTCGACCAGGTCGACGATCAGCGCATAATGGTGGCCGTCTAGCTCTACGACGGCAGCTTCGCGGATCCCGTCCGAGCAATCGGTATCGCCAAGCTCGAGCGAGCGCATGCAGTCGATGACGGTCAGCACGCGGCTGCGCAGCGCCGACAGGCCGGCGACGTGCGGTGCAGCACGCGGCACCGGGATCAGCGTATCCAGCTCAACCACGGACTCGACCGCGGCGGCGGGCAGCGCGACCCGCTCACCGGCGATGGTCACCACCAGTAGAAGCTCGTTCACTTGCCCTTCCCCCCTCCGGCCGATTTCAGCGCCATCAGCAATCCGGCACGGTCGTATCGGTAAATGCTGACGTCCTTCTTGCCCTTGGGCTCCGGTTCATTGCGAAGGTAAATGGCGTTGGCCGCATCAACCTTTTTGCCCTGTAACGCGATCACAAGATCAGCTTCGCCCTCGGCTTCGTCGCCAATGACGCGGTAGCCGGCGGCTTCGACGATCGGCCGCAGCATGTTCTGCATCCACGGGTCATCACCGGGCATCCGGCAGACCAGCTGGTCGCTGGCCCGCGCCGCGGTGCCGACATGATTGGCGAACAGCCAGTGAGCATCGACCAGCTCGGCCGGCTCGCCGTTGATCAGCGACACGCCGCTAATCTCGCCCGGCCGCTCCGCATGGATGACGTCGTGCTCGATGGTCGCGAAGTCGATGACCTCGGCGAACGCGTAGCCAATCTCGTGGGTGCCGTCGTTGAGGCGGAACAGGCGGACCTTGCCCTCGCCGAGTTCGGCAGCGGTCGCGCCGGCGAGCGGCAGGATCGAATCGCCCACCTGCGCGCGCAGCTGGCCGGCGGCTTGCTTGATATTCGCCGCCGCGACTTCCTCGATGCGGTCGACGACTGCGAGGCGAAGCGCACGGCGTCCACCATCGAGCCCACGGAAGAGAAGGACTGCGGTCGCCCTGGACACCGCCGCAGCGGGACCTTCGGCGATCCGGGCGGCGCGCTCGAGCGTCTCCAGCTTGACGCCGCCGACCTCGGCAATGCCGGCCGGGTCCATCAGCAGAATCGGGCTGCCGTCATCCGCGAGCGTCGTTCCGGCATAGAGGCCGGTCGCCATAACTGCCGGCGCGGCGGGCTTTACCACCAGCTCCTCATGGTCGTGGATGCGATCGACCGAGAGCGCGTAAACGTCGCCGCCCGCCGGCCGGAGCACGACCAACGTGCGGTCATTTTGGTCGACCTCACTCTCGAGGCCGAGGATCGTCGCCAGCGAGACTTCCGGAACGCGGCGGCCGCGAATAGTCGCGACTCCCGCGCCGCCCAGATGTTCGAGCGTCACGCTCTCGCCGTTGGAACGGACGATTTCCTCGATTGCCGAGCGCGGGATCGCGAAATGCTGCCCGGCGATCGATACCGTGAGCGCCGGAATGATGGTCAGCGTCAGCGGCACGCGCAGCGTCATCCGCGTCCCTTCGCCAAGTCTGCTGTCGACCTCGACGATACCGCCGATCCGCTCGATGTTGGAGCGGACGACGTCCATGCCGACGCCGCGGCCCGAGATGGCGGTGACTTCCTTGGCGGTCGACAGCCCCGCTTCGAAGATCAAGGCAAGCTGGTCGCGGTGTGAAAGCTGCGCTGCATCTTCCTTGCTGATGTCGCCATTGGCGATCGCTTTCTCGACCAGCTTCTTGCCGTCGATGCCGCGCCCGTCGTCCTGGATGTCGATCAGGATCTGGTTGCCCGATTGGCGCGCCGAAACCGACAGGACGCCGATCTCGCGCTTCCCGGCCTTGAGCCGCTCGGCCGGCTTCTCGATGCCGTGATCGACGGCGTTGCGGATGATGTGGGTCAGGGGATCGCGGATCATCTCGATCATTTCGCGGTCGAGCTCGACGTCGCCGCCCTCGACATCTACCAGCACCTGCTTGCCGAGCTCGGCGGTGAGGTCGCGGACCATCCGCGGCAGGCCGACGAACAAATTCTCGATCCGCTGCATGCGAGTGCGGGTGATCGCGTCGCGCATCTCGGCGATGATCGAGGAGAGACGCTCGAACGCGCCGTCGACCGGGACATCGGTCGCGGACTCGCGCAGGCGCCGGGCGAGCTCGTTCCTCGCTAGCACCATGTCCGAGACGGTGCTCATGACGCGATCGAGCAATTCGACCGAAAGGCGGATCGTCCGCGGCGCGGCCGAAGCCTTGCTCGCCGAGTCAGCAGTGGTGGCGATGGCGGGCGCGGCAGCCCCCTCCGCGCCGGGTTCCAGCGATGCGATGAGCGCGCTGTCGTCGCCGGCGGGCATCTCTTCCCCGGCCTCGATCGCGGCGACCATTTCGCCGATGCGGTCGATGATCCCCAGCACCGCGCTGACTAGTGCTCCATCGGCGTGACGGCGTCCCGCGCGGACGTCGGCAAGCGCGTCTTCAGCGGCGTGGCTCAGCGCCTCCAGCCGCGGAAAGTCGAAAAAGCCGCAATTGCCCTTCACCGTGTGGACGAAGCGGAAAATGCTGTCGAGCCGCGCGCGGTCGTCGGGCTGCGCTTCCCAGGCGACGATCTCCCCGCCCAGGGCTTCGAGCATTTCGCGGCATTCGGCTACGAAATCGGCAATCAGGTCGTCCATCGGCGAATTCGCCCCTCAGCGCTGGCTTCAGAAGGCTTATGCCGGGGAGGAGTTAACGCGGCGTTATCCGTGTCCTGCGCTGGCCGGAGCCGCCTCTCGCGGAAGCCGCGCGCCGATCGTCAACGCCTCGCTGCTCGGGTCCGACAACCGGATCGACCCGCCGGCGTTGTCGACCAGATGGTGCGCCAGCCACGCGCCGACCGCTCGCGGCTCGATCTTGCCGCTGCCGCCGTTCGCAAGCGTGTCGCGCAGTGCCGGATCGAGCAGGATGCGCGGACCTTCCGCACGGACGGCAAGCTCGATCTCGTCGTCCTGCCGTTCGGCGCCGACGTCGAGGTGACCGCCGCGCACCAGCGCATCACCCGCCAGCATTGCCAGATTGAGCAGCAGCTTCACTGCGTCCTTCGGGAGCTTCTCATCGCTCACCACCCAGCCGAGCTCGATGCGGCGCTCGGCCCCGAACAGGCCCTCCAGTGCGACTTGCGCCTCGTGGGTGTCGATTTCCTCACCAAAGCCGCCCGCGGCGCCGAACGCCAGGCGGAAGAACTTCAGCTTGTTGGCCGAGGCGCGCGCGCTATCGGCGAGCAGCTCCAGGCACTTCTCGCGCATCTCCGGATCAGTCTCGTCGGCAAGCAGCTCGATACCGTTATTGAGCGCCCCGATGGGCGACATGAGGTCGTGGCAAAGCCGCGAGCAGAGCAGGCTGGCAAGATCGATCGGATTCATCGCAAGGCGTTGATGGGGCAGACTTTAACCTGGCGCAAGCCGCACGACATTGAACAGCGGCGGCCAGATTCCCATATTCTCGTCGGGATGGGGGGAATTCAGACGATCGACGTGCGCCTGGAGCCTGCCCATGCCGGCTGGCGTCTCGACCGTGCGCTCGCCGCGGCGGTCCCCACGCTCTCGCGCGAGCGGCTCAAGGCGTTGATCCGCAGCGGTGCCGTCGAAGCCGGCGGCAAAGCTGTCCGTGACCCCGCCACCAAGGTCCGCGGCGAAGAAGCGCTGCGCGTCGTCGTGCCGGAGCCGCAGCCCGCACACAACGAAGCGCAGGACATTCCGCTGACCATCGCGTTCGAGGACGCGCATCTGCTGGTCGTCGACAAGCCCGCGGGCCTCGTCGTCCACCCGGCCGCCGGCAATTTCGACGGCACTTTGGTCAACGCCCTGCTGCATCATTGCGGCGGCTCCCTGTCGGGCATCGGCGGCGTCGCTCGGCCCGGCATCGTCCATCGCATCGACAAGGACACGTCGGGGCTCCTGGTGGTCGCCAAGACCGACGTTGCCCATGAGGGGCTCGCCAGGCAGTTCGCCGCGCATTCGATCGACCGGCGTTATCTCGCTATCGTCAACGGCGTGCCCAAGACCGCGCACGGCACGATCGATGCGCCGCTCGCGCGTTCGGCAAGCAACCGCAAGAAGATCGCGATCGTTCAAGGATCGCGCGGCAAGCGCTCGGTGACGCATTGGAAGCGGCTCGCGGTCCTGGATGACGCCGCGCTGGTCGAATGCCGGCTCGAGACCGGACGCACCCACCAGGTTCGCGTCCATATGGCCTCGATCGGCCATCCGCTGGTCGGCGACCAGGTTTACGGCCGATCCGGAAAGACGCACGGCAAGATATTGAGAGAATTGCAGTTTCATCGGCAGGCATTGCATGCAGCCGAGCTTGGCTTCACCCACCCGGTGAGCAGGAACAGGCTGTCGTTTTCTAGTCCCATGCCGGCGGACATGCAGGAACTGTTCAACGCGCTTGGTGTATAGGATGTAACTGGCTAGGGCCGCGCAAGGGCCCTGCAAAGGGAGAAAGACGAGTAAGAATGGCTACGCAAAAAGGGATCGTCTCGCTCCCCTCGTCCGGTGGGGAGGCCGGACTCAACCGCTATCTTGCGGAAATCAAGAAATTCCCGATCCTCAGCCCCGAGGAAGAATATATGCTCGCCAAGCGCTGGCGCGAGCACGGCGACACCGAGGCCGCGGCCAAGCTGGTCAATTCGCACCTTCGCCTCGTCTCGAAGATCGCCATGGGCTACCGCGGCTACGGCCTGCCGGTCAGCGAGCTGATCAGCGAAGGCAATATCGGCCTGATGCAGGGCGTGAAGAAGTTCGAGCCCGACCGCGGGTTCCGCCTCGCCACCTACGCGATGTGGTGGATCCGCGCCTCGATCCAGGAATTCATTTTGCGCTCGTGGAGCCTGGTGAAAATGGGCACCACGGCGGCGCAAAAGAAGTTGTTCTTCAACCTGCGCCGGATGAAGAACCAGATCGACGCGTTCGAGGAGGGGGATCTCAAGCCACAGGACGTGACCAAGATCGCTACCGACCTCGGCGTCACCGAGGACGAGGTAGTCTCGATGAACCGCCGCATGGCGATGGGCGGCGACACTTCGCTCAACGTCTCGCTGAAAGGCGATGAGGGCGGCGAGAGCCAGTGGCAGGATTTCCTGGTCGACAGCGGCCCGCTGCAGGACGAGCGGATCGCCGAAGACGAGGAAAGCCGCGTTCGCCACGACCTGCTGATGACGGCGCTGGAGAGCCTCAACGACCGCGAGAAGCACATCCTGATGGAGCGGCGCCTCGCCGATGAGCCCAAGACGCTCGAGGAACTGAGCCAGGTTTATGGCGTCAGCCGCGAGCGCATCCGCCAGATCGAGGTCCGCGCGTTCGAAAAATTGCAGGCGGCGCTGCTGCGCCTCGCCGGCGAGCGGCGGCTTCTGCCCGCCGCCTGAGGCGCCCGCCAGCCCGTCTGCAAATCCCACGCGACGAACCGCGCCGCAGCCGTAACGACCCCCCTTGCCAACCGCCCAAAACAGGCGGACGGTGGAGGTTTGAGAGATGGCGCCCGAGCGCCTCAGGAGAAGCGACTCGCGCGGCCGTCACGGCACGAAGGGAGAGTCGCATGGCTGGAGAATCTGCAAAAGGCACTCGAGTGATCGCGCTGGTGGGACC
>DATENV010000159.1:0-2857 GCA_035274805.1 Sphingomicrobium sp.
TCGCGCCCGAAGAGCTGGCGAGCCGGACCGTCGAGGTCGACGCGTTCTGCTCGTGATCGGCGTGGAGGATGAAGATCCGCCGCATCGCATTTTCGATGATCGGGTTGACGACATAGGGCTCGGCGGGAACGCCGAAGGTCATCCTCAGGAAGTTGCCGGTGTAGCTCAGGCTGTTGTCGGGATACATGAACGGCTGGCCGATCGAATATTTGAAGGCCATCGCCGCGATCGTCGGCATCTTCGCGATCAGCCGGTGCGACGCGATCATCCGCTGCTCGGGATCGGTGATGTCGGTGCTGTCGTGATAGAAAGCCGATAAAGCGCCGACCACGCCGATCATGATCGACATCGGGTGAGCGTCGCGCCGGAAGCCGCGATAGAAGGTCGCGAGCTGCTCATGCAGCATGGTGTGGCGGCTGATCGTGTAGCTGAAGTCGCTCAGCTCCTTCTTCTTTGGAAGCTCGCCGTGGAGCAGCAGGTACGCGACCTCCATGAAGCTCGAATTTTCGGCTAGCTGGTCAATCGGGTAGCCGCGGTGGAGCAGGATGCCGGCCTCGCCGTCGATGTAGGTGATTGCGCTCTTGCAGCTGGCGGTCGAGGTGAACCCGGGATCATAGGTGAACATGCCGGTTTCGGCGTAGAGCTTGCGAATATCGACCACCTCGGGACCGACGGAGCCGTCGAGCACCGGGAATTGGTGGTTCGTCCCCTCGACGCCCAGGGTCGCGGTCTTGTCGGTCATTCGCTCGGCTCCATCTGGTCGGCGATGCGGGCCAGGCTCTCCTCGCGGCCGAGCAACGCCAGCACGTCAAAAATTCCCGGAGAGGTCGTGCGCCCCGTAAGAGCAGCGCGAAGCGGCTGGGCAAGCTTGCCGAGCTTCACGCCATTGTCCTCCGCGACCTCACGGATTGCCGCCTCTAGGGCGGCGGGCTCCCACTCCGCAAGAGCACCCAGCTTCGCTCGGGCGGAGCGCAGGATCGGTTTGGCCTCATTGGTCAGCAGGGCGGCAGCCGAGTCATCCACCGTGAGTGGCCGCTTTTCGAACAGGAACCGTGCTCCGTCGGCGAGCTCGTTCAGCGTATGCGCGCGCGCCTTGAGCTCGGGCATGGCGCGGAGCAGCAACGCCCGATCGTCGCCGTCATCGATGCCTAGCCGCGGCGCGACTAGCTCGGTCAGCCGCTCGTCGTCCGCCTCGCGGATGTAATGGCCGTTGAGGTTCTCGAGCTTCTTGAAGTCGAACCGGGAGGGCGATTTGCCGACCTGCGGCAGGTCGAACCACTCGATCGCCTGCTCCCGGCTGATGATCTCATCGTCCCCGTGCCCCCAGCCGAGGCGGAGCAGGTAATTGCCGACCGCTTCCGGGAGCAGGCCCAGCTCGTCGCGGTAGGCATCGACGCCCATCGCCCCGTGCCGCTTGCTGAGCTTGGCCCCGTCAGGGCCGTGGATCAGCGGCACATGCGCATAAGTCGGTTCCGGCCAGCCCATCGGTCGGATGATCGCCAGCTGCCGGAACGCGTTGTTCAGATGGTCGTCGCCGCGGATCACGTGGGTGACCCCCATGTCATGGTCGTCGACCACCACCGCCAGCATATACGTCGGCGTGCCGTCCGACCGCAGCAGGATGAGGTCGTCGATCTCGGCATTTTGGACCGTGACCCGGCCCTGCACGACATCGTCAATGACGGTTTCGCCGGTCTGCGGCGCCTTGAGGCGGATCACGAACGGCTTGTCGCTTTGTTCCTCGGTCACCTCGCGCCAGGGGCTGTTGATGCGGAACGGCTTGCGCTCCGCGCGAGCCTTGTCGCGCTGCTCGGCGAGATCCTCCTGGGTCATATAGCAGCGATAAGCCGCGCCGCGTTCGAGCAGCCGGTGGGCAACCTCGGCGTGCCGCGCCCAGAATTGCGACTGGTAATATTCGTGCCCGTCCCAATCGAGACCGAGCCAGCGCATCCCGTCGATGATCGCGTCGATCGCTTCCTTGGTCGAGCGGGCGCGATCGGTGTCTTCGATCCGCAGCAGGAACTTGCCGCCGTGATGGCGCGCGTAGAGCCAGTTGAACAGCGCCGTCCGCGCGCCGCCGATGTGGAGATAGCCGGTCGGGGACGGTGCGAAACGGGTAACGACGGGGCGTGAGCTCGAATTGGCGCTGGTCAAATGTTTCTCGCTTGCGCTGAGGCGCGCTTTGCTCTTCTCTCTATGCTGCAATGCAACGGACGAGCGCCCCTAACATAGGGGAAGCGCCTCTTCCACAGCGTGCTCGGAGCTTATGGAAGACGCGGTTTTCCGCGCTTCACGAGGGACTGGAGAAGTTCCTCGAGGCCGAGCGCGCACAGCTTCCGCCGTGGTTCGTGGTCGGTTTCGGAAGCGGCATCGCCGCCTGGTTCGCTCTCGATACGCAGGTCGAATGGCAGGCATTTCTGTGCCTCGCGGCGGCCTCGTGCCTTGCCGGCCTGGTGCTTGGGCAAGGGAGGGCCGGCCGCGCGCTCGCCTGGTTCGCATTGGCGGCGACGCTCGGCTGTGCATTGGTGTGGGCCCGCTCGGCCTGGGTCGCGCTGCCGCGCATCGAGCGCCCGAAGGTCGTCGAATTCGCCGGCAAGGTGGAGCTGGTCGACCATTTGGCCGCACGCGACACCGTTCGGCTGCTGCTGACACCGGACGATCGGGCGCTGCCGCCGAACGTCCGCGTCTCGATCGATGAAGACAAGTTCCCCGCGGGTATTGCACCCGGCGCAAGCGTTCGGTTACGCGCGCGCCTCGCGCCGCCCCCGCCGATGGCGCTGCCCGGTACTT
The DNA here is from genome assembly GCA_035274805.1 of Sphingomicrobium sp. Taxonomy (GTDB): domain Bacteria; phylum Pseudomonadota; class Alphaproteobacteria; order Sphingomonadales; family Sphingomonadaceae; genus Sphingomicrobium. Next base: position 2,791 of record DATENV010000159.1, read on the forward strand.
ATGATTTCGCGCGCGATGCGTGGTTCAAGGGCATTGGCGCTGTCGGCAAGGCGCTCGGGCCGATCAC
>DATENV010000160.1:0-2009 GCA_035274805.1 Sphingomicrobium sp.
TCCGCGATGATCTCGCTCCGCTGCTTCTCCAGTTCGGCAATCGTCTGCTTGCAGATTTCGATGTGGGTGTTGATGTCGCTGTAGCCGTAACGCTCGTCGTCGGGCTTCACCTCCCACGCCTCGATGAGCGCCTCGTACTGCTTGAGCGCCTCCTGCTGCTCGGCGATCTTGGACTCGACGACGTGCAGGTCGTAGCGCAGGCGGTCGAGCGTGGCGTCCTGGTTCGCCAGCCGCTCGATGTTGGCGATGGCCTCCTCCGAGGTCTTCCCGATGGTGTGCTTGAGGTAGTTTTCGAGGTCCCTGGCGTTGGCCTCCATGTCGAAGACGCCGTTCCTCAAGCGGTCGGCGATTGACTGGATGCTCTGTATCCGGCACCTGACCATGTTCTCTAGCTGCCGCCGCAACTTGAGCACCCCGCGCACGGACTTCCCGACGTTGCTCCACGTGGTGATGAGGTCCTTGTTGCGGGCGAGCGTCTTCTCGAACTTGTCGAGGATGCCGCCGAGGGTCATCAACTGCTGCGCCGCCTTCGTGTACATCTCGGCGTAGTTGTTGACGGTCACGACCCAGCGGTTCGCGTCCTCGACCATCTCCTTGAACTTCAGCACCCAGTTCGGGTGGTCGTAGACGGCCCACTGCGCCTGTACCTGCGTCGGCGCGAGCAGGATCGAGCCGAGCACCAGCCCGAGGACGATTTGCCTGATGAGAGTTGTTCTGTGCATAGACCTCTTCACCCGCGCCTTCAGGCGGCCATCCTTTCGTCGAGCACGTAGCCCACGTCAACGCCCGTCAGGTTGTCGGCGGTCAGCCCCGAAGGGTACTTCTCGGCGAGCGCGGCGACGACGACGGCCGTCGGCCAGGTGGGCATGTGGTTGGCGATGATCGTGCGCGCGTTCTTTTCGTTCGTGTCCGTGGTGAACGTCCAGAGTTCCGAGGGGGAGAGGTTGACCTGGACGAGCTCGACCACCTTGTCGCCTCCGGAGCCGACGACGAGCAGCCACTGCGAGTGCTTGCCCGTCACGTTCTTGAGCGCGCGGACGGCGGCCACGGCGTTCGGGGCGAGTTCGCAGTCCTCGGCGAGCCTGTGGAAGCCGCCGATCTGTTTGCCGATGAGCTTGACGCCGGAGTTCTTCGCCAGGGCGATGCCTATCGGGTTCGGCTCGGCCTCGGTGCCGACGAAGTCCTCGTAGGCCTGAGACATCAGCAGCGTGACGACGCCGTCCTTGCGCCCCATGCGCGTCGCCGTCTCGATGACTTCGAGGATGGCCGGGTACTTCTTGATGATCTCCTTCATCTCGTCGAAGACGAGGAGCACGGGGCGGTAGGTGCCGTCGGGCAGGCGGTCGCCGATGCACCGCATGACGTGGGCGGCGATGCGGTAGGCCATCGCGCCGCGGATGGACTCGTCGAGCACCGACAGGCTCTCCAGCTCGAAGCGGTCGAAGACCGAATCGGCCTTGAAGTCCGGGTGCGTCGGCGCGTCGAGCAGCGGATCGCGGCGGTAGACGTTGAGCGCCACGTAGAGGTCTTCGGCGCGGCGGCGTGCCGAGTCGTTCTCCCACTGGTATTTCTTCAGGACGTTGAGGAAGCTCGTGAGCGTCGGCTCGAAGTCGGGGAGGCCTTTGCCGTTGCGCCCGACGGCGATCTTGTAGACTTCCTCGACGATGGTCTTGACCACGGAGCGGCCGATGACGTCCGTTTTCTCCACGCCGCCGAGCAGCCGGACGCTGCCCTCGACGAACGAGAGCTGCACCTTGTCCGGCGCGACGCCCTCGAAGAGGCCGGGGTAGTACCAGTCGTTGAGCGCCCGCGGGTTCTTCTCGTCGAACTCGATGTCGCGGGCGTCGAGCGTCTCGGCGAGGGGGCCGAGCGACCGCTTGTAGTCGATGGCGCTGACCTTCAGGTGCGGGATCTGCGTCAGGCAGGTGTTGATGATGCGCGCGCCGGTGACCGACTTGCCCTCGCCGGAGGCGGCGGTGATGAGCACGGTCGGCGATTTGATTTTCGAG
>DATENV010000161.1:0-9833 GCA_035274805.1 Sphingomicrobium sp.
GGCACGCCCGTATGGTTGTTGTAGCTTTTGACCGAACGGTGGACCTGGCCCGGCCGGTTGCGGTCGAGCGCGGCGAACAGCGCCTCCTTGGTGCTGGTCTTGCCGACCGAACCGGTGATGCCGACGACTTTCGCCTTGCTGCGTTCGCGCGACGCACGGCCGAGCGCCTGGAGCGCGGCAAAGCTGTCATCGACCTGCACGTGCGGACCGCCCACGGGATGGGCGACGATCGCGCCCGCGGCGCCGGCGGCGAAGGCGCCGTCGACGAAGCGATGGCCATCGTGGACGGTGCCGGGCATGGCGACGAACAGGTCGCCCTTTTGCACCTCGCGGCTGTCGAAGGTCACGCCGGTCACTTGGAACGGAGCGCTCGCGGTGCCGCCGGTCGCCGCCGCGATTTCCTCGGCGGTCCAGAGCGCCCTCATGCCGCGCATTCCCGCGCGACCAGCGCATCGTCGAACGGCAGCACCCGGTCGCCGATGATCTGGCCGGTCTCGTGGCCCTTGCCGGCAACCAGCACGATGTCCCCTTCGCGCGCAATGCGGATCGCTTCGGCGATGGCCTCGCGGCGGCCCGGAACCTCGGTAGCACCGGCGGCGCCGGCCATGATGTCGGCGCGGATGCGCGCGGGATCTTCGCTGCGCGGATTGTCGTCGGTGACGATGACCACGTCGGACAGCGCGCTCGCGACCTGGCCCATTTGCGGGCGCTTGCCCTGGTCGCGGTCGCCGCCGGCGCCGAACACGGTGATCAGCCGTCCCTCAACATGCGGGCGGAGCGCCGCGATCGCCGCTTCGAGCGCGTCGGGGGTGTGGGCATAGTCGATATACACCGGCACGCCGGAGCGGCTGATGACGGCCCGCTCCAGCCGGCCTCGCACCGGGGCGACGCGCTGCATTGCCGCGAAGGTCGCGTCCCAGCTGCCGCCGGTCGCGAGCACGAGCCCGGCGGCGGTCAGCACGTTCGCCGCCTGGTAGGCGCCGATCAGCGGCAGCGAGAGCCGGTGCGGCTTGCCGCCATGCTCCACCAGCAGGCTTTGCCCGAGCGCGGACGGGCTCTGCTCGACCAGCCGGATCGTCTCGCCCTTGCGGCCGACGGTCAGCACCTCGTGGCCGCGCCGGTGCGCGCGCTCGACGACCTCATCGGACTTGGGATCGTCGGTCCAGATCACCGCCGGCCGGCCCGATGGCAGCAGCTCGTCGAACAGCCGCATCTTGGCCTCGAAATAGGCCTCCATCGTGTCGTGGTAATCGAGGTGGTCGCGGCTGAAATTGGTGAACGCCGCCGCCGCGAGCGGGACGCCCTCCGCGCGATGCTGGTCGAGGCCGTGGCTCGATGCCTCGTAGGCGACATGGCTGATGCCCATGCGCTTGAGGCCCGCCATGTTGTTGAGGAAGGTAACGATGTCCGGCGTCGTCAGCCCCGTCTTCACCTGGTCGTCCGACGTCGTCACGCCAAGCGTTCCGATCGACGCCGAGCGGTGGCCCGACATGCGCCAGATCTGCCGGGTCATCTCGACCGTCGAGGTCTTGCCGTTGGTGCCCGTCACCGCGACCACCGTGTCGGGGAAGGGCGCGTAGAATTTGGCGGCGAGGTCGGCGAACAGCCGGCGCGGCTGCGGATCCGTGAGCAGCGGCACGTCGCTCGCCTGGGCCTCGGGCCGCGCCACGACCGCGACCGCGCCGCGGCCGACCGCTTCGCCGATAAAGTCCTCGCCGTTGAACACCGCGCCCCTGAATGCTCCGAAGATGCTGCCGCGCTCGACCTCGCGATGGTCGATCGCAAAGCCGGTCACCTCGGAATCCGAGTCCACGTCCGCAAGGTCGCGAAGGCGCACCGCCGCTTAGTCCTTGGCGTGGGTTTCGTGGACGAAGGGCAGCACTTGGCCCATGTCCGGCTCCCGGCCCCGGTCCGGGTGAACCCCGAGCATCGGCGCGATCCGGCTGATCGTGCCGCTGACGACCGGCGCCACGTTCCATCCAGCCGTGTGGAAACCGTAGCTGTCCTTGGTTGCCTTGGGATCGTCGAGCATCGCGACGATCACATAACGGGGTTCGTCCATCGGGAAAACGCCGGCGAAGGTCGTGACCACCGCCGATGAGGTATAACGGCCGTTGAGCAGCTTCTCGGCGGTGCCGGTCTTGCCGCCGACGCGGTAACCCGGCGCGTCGGCTTTCTTGCCGGTGCCCTGCATCACGACCAGGCGCAGCAGCGCGCGCATCCGGTAGCTGGTCTCCTCGGAAAAGACCCGGACGCCGCGCGGCACGGGGTGCGTCGCGCTCACCTTGAGCAAGGTCGCCGGGTGATAGACGCCGCCGTTGAACAGCGTCGCATAGCCGGTCGCAAGGTGAAGCGGGGTTACGGCGATGCCGTGGCCATAGCCGACGGTCATCACTTCCAGCGGCCCCCAGTTTGAGCCGGGGGTCAGCGTCCGGCCGCGCTCGGTCAGCTCGACGTCGATCCGGTTGAGGAAGCCCATCTTCCTGAGAAAGAACTTCTGCCGCTCGGCGCCGACCTGAGCCGCGATCTGCGCGGTGCCGATGTTCGAGCTTTCCTTCATGATCTCGGCGACGGTGCACTCGCGGCCGAACGGGTGCGTGTCGTGGATGATGTGGCCGTAAGCGGGCAGCTGGTCGGGGCAATTGTAGATCTTGCCGAACGATTTGATGATCCCGCTGTCCATCGCCATCGCGACGGTGAACGGCTTGAAGGTCGACCCGAGCTCGTAGACGCCGAGCGTGGCGCGGTTGAAGCGGGCCTCGTCGGTCCCCTGCCCCGCCGCGTTGGGGTTGAGCTGCGGCAGCGAGGTCAGCGCGAGCACTTCGCCGGTTGTGACATCCATCACCACGCCGGCGGCACCGATCGCCGAGAACTTGTTCATCGCGTTTAGCAGCTCATGCTCGAGCGCCTGCTGCACCCGGCTGTCGATCGACAGCACCAGCGGATTTCCACGCGTTGCTTGGTTGGAGAGATCCTTGTCGAAGGCCCGTTCCATACCGGCCACGCCATGGCCGTCGATGTCGGTGTAACCGAGCACGTGCGCGGCGAGCGTGGTCTGCGGGTAGAGCCGGTCGGGCTCGCGCTGGATCGCGAGGCCGGGCTCGCCAAGCGCATTGACGGCCTCGACCAGCCCCGGCGACGCGCGCCGGCGCAGGTAAAAGAACGGCTTGCCCGACCGCAGCAGCGCGAAATATTGCTCCTCGCTGCGCTCGGGCATCAGCACCGCGAGCCGCCGTGCCAGCGCCAGCTTGTCGCCGATCACCTTGGTCGGATGAATCGCGATCGTCCACGCGTCGATCGTCCGGGCGAGCGGGTCGCCGTTGCGGTCGACGATGTCGCCTCGCTCCGGCACGAGGGATGTCAGGCTCGCCTTGCGCCCGGCGTGGTCGCCGAATGCCGCAAGGTAGAGGATCCGCAGCGCGATCAGGGCGATGATGCCGGCGTAAACGACCATGCCGAACATCAGCCGCTGGTGCATCACCGCAAGCAGTTGGCGGCGCTGGCCGACGAGTCGGAGCCGCTCGGGCCGTGGCGCGACGAGAGCGGGCGACGGTGCGTTCATCGGTCGGCGATGGTGTCCTTTGGTGTACCGGAGCGCCGGCCCGGAAGCGGCGCCAGTGGGTCGACCTTCGCAATCCGCACCACTTTTGTCACCGGCCTGGCGCCCAGCGCCGCCGGCTTATCCACCGATTTCTTGGACGGGGCCGAAACGGTCGCCGCGGGGTCCTTCTTGGTCGATTGGTGGGCGGCCGCGAGGCCCGGCTTCTCCACGGACTTGAGTGTTGCCGGCTTATCCGCCGTCGCCGGCTTGTCCGTGGATCTGGCAATCGTCTGGGGCATTGCGACGATCTGCCGCGCCGGGACCTCGCGCGTCTCGGTTTTCAGGCTTGCCTGGTGAAGCAAGGTGTCGGGAGCGAGCGGCGCGGATGCACCGCCGTCATCACTTTCAGGCTGTCCGACCGGCGATTGACTTGCCGGAGCGGGCGCCGAGGCAAGCACGACCGGCGCCTGGAAATCGATCTGATGCTCGGGCCTGGCCAACCGGGCCAGCTCGAAGCTTCCCTTGAGGAACTGGTCGGCTGACGGGGCGGACAAAGCGAACGCGCCGGCGTTCCAGCGCTCGAGCTGCGACAGCCGGCCACGAGTGCCGATCTCGGTCTGAAGCACCCGCAGGTCGCGCTGGGCGAGTACGATCCGCGTTTCGACTTCCTCGAGCGCGGCCCGCTCGGAAGCGACGCGAAGCGACACCAGGTAGCAGCCGAGCGCCGCGCCGGCGCAACTGGCGACCATGAAGACGGAGCGGAAGCTGCGGCCACTCATTGCAGTCTTTCCTTGCGGGGTGGAGCGGATGTCCGAACGGCGCTGCGCAAGCGGGCGGAACGCGCGCGCGGATTGGCGGCAAGCTCGCGCTCGGAGGGCGACACCGGCCTGGCGACGCGCTCGAACGTCGGCGCGTCGGGATCGACCAGCGCGGGCCGGTGCCGCGAGCCAGCGGGCGTGCTACCGCTGCGCTCGCGGAAGAAGCGCTTCACGATCCGGTCCTCGAGGCTGTGGAAGGTCACCACCGCGAGGCGGCCGCCGGGCTTAAGCGCGCGCTCGGCCGCCTCGAGACCTTCTTCAAGCTCCTCGAGCTCGGCGTTGAGATGGATGCGGATCGCCTGGAAGGTCCGGGTCGCGGGATCGCTTTTCTGCCCGTGGCGGAAGCCGGCAGCACGGCGGACGATCGCCGCCAGCTCGGCGGTGCGCTCGACGGGCCGGGCGGCAACGATGGCGCGGGCGATCGCCCGGGCGCGCGGCTCCTCCCCATAGTCGCGCAGGACCCGGGCGATCTCGGCCTCCTCGGCCGTGTTCAGATATTCGGCGGCGGTCAGGCCCGACCGGCTCATCCGCATGTCGAGCGGCCCGTCGGCCTGGAACGAGAAGCCGCGCTCGGCGCGGTCGAGCTGCATCGAGGACACCCCGATGTCGAGCGCGATCGCGTCAACCAGGCCGATACCGCGATCGGCCAGCGCGCGGTCCATCTGCGAGAAGCGCTCTTCGACCAGGGTCAGGCGCGAGTCCGGGACGAGCGACCCTCCCGCCTCGATCGCGTCGGGGTCGCGATCGAAGCCGACCACTCGTCCCGCCCCCGCCGCGAGCATGGCGCGCGTGTAGCCGCCCGCTCCGAAGGTGCCGTCGACGATTGTTTCGCCGCCGCTGATCGCCAGCGCGGCGATGACCTCGTTGACCAGCACCGGCAGATGTGGGGCAACATTCGCGCCGGTGCTGGTCATGAAGCGCCTCGGTCTTCGAGGCGGAAACGGGCGATATCCTTGAGGTCGTCAGGGATGCGCGCATCCTTGAGAAGCAGGTCGGGGTTCCAGATCTGGAAGGTCTCCCCGGTGCCGAGGAACAAGGCGAGGTCGCCGATCTGGCCCTTGCGGCGCATCATCGGCGGGAACAGGATCCGGCCCGAGCTGTCGTACGGCACTTCCTCGGTGGCCGCGAAGGCCATCAGGTTGCGCTGCTGATATTCGAGCTGCGCGTCGGGGCCGGTCTCTTCTTTTTCCAGCAGCCGCTCGAGCTTGGCATGCTTCAGCGCTGCGTAGGCGGGGTCGTAGGCACTGAGGCAGGGGAAGGCCTCATGCTTGGCAAGGACGATGGTGCGGGCGCCGCCGCGGCGTTCGATCACGCCGCGCAGGAATGCGGGAATGGAGACGCGGCCCTTTGCATCGACCGCGTTCAGCGCGCTGCCCTGAAACAGATGCTCTAGCGCCACGCTCAAACCACTCCCCGTTCGCAGCGCGCGGGCAGCCGTCCGCGGATGCGCGCCATCGCGAGCGCCGCGTCAGGTTCGAATCAAAGGGTTAGCCCCCGCGCTACAGTCGTTGTTGGTAACTCAACGACCTACGGGATACAATGGGTTTTCGTGGGAATTAATGGGTTTTTATGGGAAAACCCGGATTTCGGCGGTTTTTCTTAGGTCTGCTGCGGGCGTGTTCGTCTCCTGTTCCCGGCGATGCCGGCTGTGGATAAGTCTGTGAACTGCGAATCACTCATTCCTTAACGTGGAGAGCGATTCGGCGATTCTGGCAAGGTTGCCGCTTGCGCGTCGCCAAGCGCGTCGGCGTTCAGCAAATCGGCGTCGGCGATGACTCTCGCGCGGCCGTTGCCGACGCGGCAATCGGCGACGAGCCGGTCGCTGCTGATCGCGCAGCCGCCGTGGAGTGTTCCGGGACTGGTCGTGAGAATGTCCGTCCCACCGAGCCGGCGCCGCGCGGGGCCGCGCTTGTCGGGGGCGTCGAGCCGCAGGCCCCAGTGCGCGAGCAGACCGGTGTCGGTGAACATCGGCGGCGGCCGCAGCGGATCGCCCAGCGGGCGCTTGCTCGGCCATTCAAGCATCGGGTCGGCCAGCAGCAAGACCCGCCCGCCGCGGCGCACCCATTCGTCGAGCGCGACCAGATTCTCGGGCGCCTGGGCGGGCGGCTGCGCCATCAGCAGCAAACCGCCCTTGGCGAGTTCGTTCTGACCGGTCGTGCTAATCGGCCGGACGCGGTAGCGCGCGGAAAGCGCGGTCAGCGCCGGCGACCCGCTTTCCTGAAGCCCGAACTCCTCGCCGAAGACGAGCGGCAGGCTCGTGAGCAGCAGAAGCACCGGCTTTTCCGCCGGTCGATCGGGACGCTGGCGCACCGCAATTGCGATCCCGATTGCAAGCGCTGCCGCGACCGGGATCAGCATGAGCGCGCGCCTGCGCGCCGGGGTCATTTCTGCTCGGTTGCGCTGTTGTTGTCGGTCGACGATGCGCCGGGGGCGACGCCGAGCTCGGCGAGCGGCTCGCTCGGCTCGTTCGCGGCGGCCTGCTGCGCGGCATTGGTCACCTCGTCACGGCTCGACCGGCTGATGATCGAGCCGAGCAGGACCAGGAGGAAAGCGAAGGCAAGGCCGGTCAGGCCGATGCGGATGCGCTGCGCGCTGCTGCCGGCTTGATAGGGCATTCTCGACGAAGCTATGTCCCAGTTCGACAATATGCAAGAACGCGGCCTTGACGGTTGGCCGTCCGCCGGTGAAGTGCACGAGTCATGACTCGCACCACCCTGCTGATCACCCTTGCTGCGGCCGCTGCGCTAGCCGGCTGCAACAAAGAGAACCACACGATCGTCGCCGGCGGCCCCGCCGACGACACCAACACCGCGGCGAGCGGCCCGGTCGCGCTGCCGCCGTCGATCGCGTCCAGCAAGGTGTATCGCTGCAAGAACAACAAGGTCATCTACGTCAACTGGATGTCCGACGGCACCGCCCGCGTGAAGCAGACGCGCGACGAGATCGGCGGCACGGCGGTCACCCCGGGCGACCAGCTCAAGGGCGACGCCAACTCCGCGTCCATCACCTACAACGGCGAGAGCTGCAAAAGCTGACCAGCGTCGCTTGACTCCACCTCCGCGGCCCGCATTCAAGCCGTGGAGGGAGGGGCTGTCATGAAAGTCACGAGGCGCGCGTTCAGCGGCGGCGCATTAAGCGCGGCGCTCGGCGGACAGCTTGCGGCCCCCGCCCTCGCCCAGGCTCGCCCCAATATTGCGGCGGCGGTTGCGGCGATTCAGCGCTACGGCGAGGCGCACCGCAGCTATTTCAACCTGCCGGGCATGACCCTCGGCCTGGTAACGCCCGACGGCCAGCGCCGCGTGCTCAACTTCGGCTTCGCCAATGCCGATGCGCACGCCCCGATTACGCCGCAGACGCTGTTCCAGATCGGCTCGATCAGCAAGGTCATGGTCGCGATCGTGCTGCACCAGTTCGCGGCCGAGGGCCGCTTCCGCCTGACCGACCGGCTCAGCGACCTGCTGCCGGCGATCCCGCTGCCGCGCGGCAACGCGATCCGCGTCCAGCATTTGCTCGACCACGTCGCCGGCCTGCCCGGCGATGCGCCGGTGTTCCCCGAAGGCGGCTTGTGGACTGCCTATGCGCCGGGCGCGCATTGGCATTATTCGAACACCGCCTACGACATCCTCGGCAAGCTCGCCGAGCATCTCGGCCGCAAGCCGCTGGCGCAGCTGCTGCGCGAGCGGATCTTCCTGCCCCTCGGCATGAGCCGCTCACGCGGCGCGATCGTCGGCGCGGACCGGCTGCTTTACGCCCAAGGATACGAATCCGCCGACCAGGCCTCCGCCTATGCGCGCGGCCTGCCGCTGGCCCCGGCGCCGTGGGTTGACGTGACCTTCGGCGCGGGGAGCGTCGCCTCGACCGCCGATGAAATGGGGCCGTTCCTGCGTGCACTGGCGAGCGCGGTGCAGGGCCGCGGCATGCTCGGCCTGCCGCCGCAGCTCGCGCGCCAGTTCACAACGCACGCCGTGCCAACGGACGTGCCGGGGATGAGCTACGGCAACGGCCTGATGCACATTGGCGAAGCGGGCCGCGCCTACCTCCACCACACCGGCGGGATGCTGTCCTTCTCCTCCTCCTTCCACGTCGACGTCGCGAGCGGCGTCGGTGCGTTTGCGAGCTCCACGCTCAATGCCTTCGCCGAATATCGTCCGCGGCTGCTGACCCGCTTCGCGGTCGATGCGCTGACCAATGCCCTGAGCGGTCGGCCCCTGCCGGCGCCGCCCTCGCTTCAAACACCGCTCGCCAATCCCGCCTCCTACGTCGGCCGCTACGCCGGCCCGGCCGGGTCATTCGAGGTGCGGCTGGGCGCGCCGCTCACGATCGTCGCCGGTGGCCGGGCAGCACCGCTCGAGCTTGTCGCCGACGAGGTATTCCGCACCACCCATCCGCTGTTCCGCCGCTACAGCGTCATGCTCGAGCGGGTTGGCGGAAGCGTGACGCGGGCGAGCTGGGGGCCCAACTCCTACCTTCGCGAGGGCGCTGGCGGCGAGCTGCCAGCTTCCAACGCCGCGCTCGCCAGGCTCACCGGGCGCTACGTCAACGACAACCCGTGGTTCGGCCCGGCGACGGTGGTCGAGCGCGGCGGCCGGCTGTGGATCGGGACCGAAACTCCGATGACCGGCATCGGCGACAATCTGTGGCGGGTTGGCAAGAAGGACTGGTCGCCCGAGCGCGGATCTTTCGCCGACTTCATCGACGGCCGCCCGCAGACCTTCATCTTCTCGGGCGAGAAGTTCCTCCGGCACGACATCTAGGCTTGCGCAGGACAGGCGGCTAGGAGCGCCGCCATGGATGTCCTGGACGCCCCCCGCATCACTGCCGAAACCGTCGCCGAGCATGGCCTCGCGCCCGAGGAATACGACCGCATCCTGAAGGCGCTTGGCCGCGAGCCAAACCTCGTCGAGCTCGGCATCTTCTCGGTGATGTGGTCGGAGCATTGCAGCTACAAGAGCTCGCGCGTCCATCTGAAGAAGCTGCCGACTTCCGCCCCTTGGGTCATCCAGGGCCCGGGCGAGAATGCCGGGGTGATCGACATCGGCGACGGCGAAGCGGCGATCTTCAAGATGGAGAGCCACAACCATCCGTCCTACATCGAGCCCTACCAGGGCGCGGCGACGGGCGTCGGCGGGATCCTGCGCGACGTGTTCACCATGGGCGCGCGGCCGGTTGCCAATTTGAACGCGCTGCGCTTCGGCTCGCCCGATCATCCCAAGACCCGGCATCTGGTCGCGGGCGTGGTCGCGGGGATCGGCGGCTACGGCAATTGCGTCGGCGTCCCGACCGTCGGCGGCGAGGTCAATTTCGACGCCGCCTATGACGGAAACATCCTGGTCAACGCGATGACGGTCGGCGTCGCGAGGACCGATAAGATCTTCTACTCGGCCGCGAGTGGCGTCGGGAACACAATCGTCTACGTCGGCTCCAAGACCGGGCGCGACGGGATTCACGGTGCGACCATGGCCTCCGCCGACTTC
>DATENV010000162.1:0-6269 GCA_035274805.1 Sphingomicrobium sp.
GGCGTCCCGACCGTGCGCGAAGCCGACGGTCTCGCACTGTCATCGCGCAACGCCTACCTCTTGGCCGACGAGCGGGCCCGAGCGGTAGCCCTGCCGAACGCCCTCAAATCGGCGCGATCGGCGATCCTTGGCGGACGCCCAGTCGCGATCGCCCTGCGCGATGCGAAGCAGGCCTTGGTCGATGCCGGGTTCCTGCGCATCGACTATCTGGCGCTGGTCGACGCGCAAACGCTGGAGCCGGTCGAGCTACCGAAGGCCGGAATGCGGCTGATCGCCGCCGCGGTCATTGGCTCGACCCGCCTCATCGACAATCTCGCCATTTGATCGTGGTTGAATCGCGTTAACCATTTCTTTGCCGTTCGGGGACGAACTTCAGCTCCACAAGGGGAGTTGAGGGGACAAAAAATGGGGGCGATTAGTCAGAAGAGCGCGGAGTTTCTGCTGCGAAGCCGTCTGGCCGAGGCGGAAACCGGCGACGTCGATGCGCTGTTCGAGCTCGGAGTGACCTTTTCCACCGGCCGCGGCGGCATTGCCGTGGACCTGGTCGAAGCCCACAAATGGTTCAATCTCGCCGCGCTGTCGGGATGCACGCGCGGACAGGAGTGCCGCGCCGAGATTTCACTCGAGATGACCGCTCGTGAGATTGCCGAAGCGCAGCGTCAGGCACGCGCCTGGCTCGCCACCACCGGCTACCAGCGCCGCGCCGCGTAGGTCAGCGGACCAGTACCGTGACGGCGCGGCCGAGCCCAGGCCGTTCCTTGCCCCAGCTCGTGACCGACAGCTGCGCGGCGGGCACGCCCATCAGCACCAGGTAAGAGCGCGCTTCTTCGGCCCGGCGCGCGCCGACGGCCAGCGCATGATCGCGTGTATCGCCCGCGTCGCCATAACCCTCGACCCGAACGACCACCTCCGGATGACGGCGCAGCCACGCCGCCTGCGCGGTCAGCACGGTCCTTGCCGGGACTGTGAGCCCGACATTCTCGGCGCCGAAATAGACGGTCGTCCCGCCGGACTGCGCCGCAAATTCCGCGCGCAGTGCGTCGATTCCCTGCAGAACCGGCTGCGCGGGCAGCGGCGCGCGCCGTCTCAACCCCGGGAGCTGGGCCTGGGCAGCGGCGTGCAGCGTCAGCAGTGCAGCCAAGAGAATCGCTTTGCGCATCAGTCCAACACTCCCGACCAATCGGGGTCCGACCCGTCCTGCGGGATCGTCATCTGCCGTGGTTCGCTGCCGTCGAGCGCCACTCGATAGAGCGCGGACCGGCCGCCGGCGCCGATCCGCTGGAAAATGAGCTCGCGGCTGCTTGCGGCCCAGCTCGCGCCTTCGTCGCCCGGCCCGTTGGTCAGCGTTCGCTCGCCCGTCCCGTCCGGCCTGACGATGCCAATGCGGCGCCCGTCCTGTCCGCGGCGGGTGAAGGCGATCCACTCGCCGTCGGGGCTCCACTCGGGCGCGCCATACCAGCCGCCGCCGAAGCTGATCCTCCGCTGCCCTGATCCGTCGGCGTTCATCACGTACAGCTGCTGCGACCCGCCGCGATCGCTCTCGAACACGATCCGGCTGCCGTCAGGGGAGAAGCTGGGGCCGGTGTCGATCCCCGGCGACGTGGTCAGCCGCCGGGCCGGCCCCCCGCCCGAGCCGACTATGTAGATGTCGCTGTTGGGGCCGGTGATCATCGAGAATGCGATCCTCGATCCGTCCGGCGAAAAGCGCGGCGCGAAGCTGATCGCGTCGGACGACATCAGCGGCCGCTCGCGGCCCGATTCGAGATCGAGGATGCGCACATTGGGCTTGCCGTCGGCGAAGCTGACGAACGCGATCTTCGATCCCTTCGGCGCAATGTCGGGCGTCAGCACCATCGCTTGGCCGCCGGTCACATAGCGGTGATTGTAGCCGTCGCTGTCCATCACCGCGATGCGGCGCATCCGCCCGTCGCCGACCCCGCTCTCGGCGACATAAGCGATTTGCGTATCGAACATCCCGGGAGCGCCGGTGATTGCCGTGTAGGCGAGGCCCGAGCATTTGTGCGCGGCGCGGCGCCAGTCGCCGGATCCGACGATGAACCCCTTGCGGCCGAGCTCGCGCCCCTTGTGGACGTCATAGACGTAGCAGCCGACGGTCAGCCGGCCGTCCGAGCGCGACTGGACGAAGCCGGTGACCAGCGCCTTGGCTCCGGCCGAGCGCCACTTCGAGAAGGTCGGGGCCGTGACCTCCGGATAGGAATAATAATCGTCGCGGTTGGGCTTGAGCGGCATCAACTCGGCCGTCTGCCGCAGGTCGGTCTCGATCAGCTGGGTCACCTGCCAGCCGAGCGCCAGCATCTCGTTGCCGCGGCTGCCGCTGTCGGGGCTGGTCAGGGGCGGGACGGCGATCACCGTCACCGGCGGAGCACCCGACTGCGCAGGTGCCGCCGTGGCAAAACCAAGCAAAGCTATTGGGAGAAAATGCTTCATCGACCGTTCGTGATTGCCTTGAATTTTTCGACCCAGTCCGCGGGTTGCCGGACCGGCCGGCCGCTCCCGTCGAGGAAGGCGGCCGTAACCCGGGCATCGGTCAGCAGTTCGGTCCCGCGCATGACTCGCTGCTGAATATCGACCGAGGATGCGCGGACCTGTTCGACCGTGCTGACGACCAGCAGGTCATCGCCCAGCCGCGCGGGCCGCCGGTATTTGATGTCGACCTCGACCACCGCATAGGCGCTGCCCGAACGCTTCAGCTCGGCGAACTGGTCGACGCCGGCCGCGCGGATCATGTCCGACCGGGCGCGTTCCATGAACTTCAGGTAGTTGGCATAATAGACGATGCCGTAGGCGTCAGTGTCCTCGAAATAGACCGTGAGGGCGAAGCGGTGCTCCGTCCCGAGGAAGCCGCCGCGATAGGGCGTGTCGAGCGTGTCCGGCGCCATCCGGGCCGCCTGTAGCGAGCGGTGACTCCTGCCGTAAACCCCGCTTGACTCTCGTGTAACGCAAAGGTTACATGTCACCTCAAGGTTACAACGAGGGGACTGGTCATGGTTGAGCGTAACATCGCCGAGCGGGCGGACACTCTGAGCAAGCGGCGGGCGCGGATGCTGCCGTTCCTCGCGGTGATCTTCCTGTCGCAACAGGGCACCTATTTCGCGACGCCGGATCACAGCCCGCATTCGGCCGATTCGGTGAAGATCGCGGCCTGGCTGGTGCTTTCGGCGATCCTTGTCGCCGCGCTCGCGACCAAAGGCTTCTGGCTCCAGCCGAAGGAGATCCGCGACCTCATCGACGACGAAAACACCCGGGCCAACCGCCTCGACGGGATGCGCTGGGGGTTCCTGCTCGCCATGGCCGCCGGCGTCGCCGTCTATTTCCTGACGATGTTCGAACCGGTCACGGCGCGCGAAGCGGTGCACATCATCATGTCGGCCGGAATCGCCGCGGCGCTGATCCGCTGGGGCCTCCTCGAGCGTCGGGCGCACAGGCCGGACTGATCAGCGATGCCTGAGCGGCTGGCCAACAAGATCAAGCAACGGCGCGGCGAGCTCGGCCTGACGCAAAGCGAGCTTGCCGAGCAGGTCGGCGTGACGCGCAAGACCGTCAACACGGTCGAGAACGGCGTGTTCACGCCGTCGGCAACGCTGGCGATCAAGCTCGCGGCCGCGCTCGGGCTCAGCGTCGAGGAGCTGTTCTGGATCGAGCGCTGATCTCGCCGACCTGGCGGATGAGGTCGCCCAGCGCCTCGTTGACGTCGGCCAGGTGCATGCCCCAGCCCGGCAGGAACATGCTCATCACCCCGACTTCGCCGCCGATCCGGTCGGTCCATTTCTCGCCCGGCTTGTGGTTGGTGCGGATCGACAGATAGCCCCGCGGCCCGTCGTTGACGCATTTGGCCGACACCAGCCCTTCGGTGCGCAGGTACGATGACGGCGGCGGGCCCTCGCTCGACCAGACGATCGGACCTCCCGGCACCGGCAGCGAGGAGCGCGCGAACCAATAGCTGTCGAGCGGAACCCAGTCCTTCGCGCCGGGCCGGGCCGGATTGACGCAGCCGACCGTCATCCCCGGCCGGTCGGCGAACCCGAACGTCGCACCGGCGGGGGGCACGTTCTTGTCGCGGAAGCTGACGTAGGTGATGACGCAGCCGGTCTCCCCGGGGCGGCTGCACAGCGGCGTTTTCTTGAACGTCCCGCCGACCAGCTTGCCCTGCGGCACCAGCGTGTTGAATCCGGGCAGGATGGCGAGCTTCATCCGCGCCGCCACCGCCGGGTTGGTCTCGATCTCGCGCGCGATCAGCATCTGCAGCATCAGGCTGCCCTGGCTGTGGCCGACGAGCACGAACGGGCGGCCGTTGTTCTTCGTCGCGAGATAATTTCGCCAGGCGGCGGCCACGTCGCGGTAAGCAAGGGCGCCGGCAGCCGTGATATCCGCGCCGGCTGCGAAAGCGGCGACCGCGCCGAGCGTCATCTGGCGGTAGATCGGCGCATAGGTTCTGCAGACCGAGGCAAAGCGGGCGAATTGCGTGACGGCGGCCGCCTTTTCCTCGCTTCCGCCGGGATTGAGATCGCTGTTCATTCCCTGGTCGCGGCTGACCGTCGGGTAGACGTAGAAGCAGTCGATCGGCGGGTCCTCGGCGATAGCGCTCAGGCCGGTCGAGCCATAGCCGTTGGGGTTGAGCGCGGTGGTCGGCAGCGGTGTCGCGCACAGATCGTTGGAAGCGCCGAGGCACAGCCAGGCGGTGCGGCTCGCATAATCGGGCGCCGGCGCGGTCGACCTGGGCTGTGCGGAAAGCGGCGCTGCGGCGATTATCCCAAGCGCGAAAAGCAAGGCCCTCACCCCAGCCCTCTCCCGCGTGCGGGAGAGGGAGGGACCCGCCGCGGAGCGGTGGGAGGATGAGGGTTTGCCTTGCATCGCGGAGACTCCGTTACTCAATTTCGAACAGGCCCGACTGGCTGCCCTGCGGCACCGGCAAACCGAGATGGCCATAGCCGCGGCCGTTGAGGCATCGCCCGCGTGCCGTGCGGGCGATGAGGCCGAGCTGAATGAGATAGGGCTCGATCACGTCCTCGATCGTGTCGCGCGGCTCGGACAGGCCCGCCGCCAGCGTCTCCACGCCGACCGGGCCGCCGCCGTAAAGGTCGGCGATCATCATCAGGTAGCGCCGGTCCATCGCGTCGAGCCCGAGTGCGTCGATTTCGAGCCGCGACAGCGCGCGGTCGGCGACGGCCGCGTCGATTTGATCCGAGCCCGCGGCATGGGCGAAATCGCGCACGCGTCGAAGCAATCGCCCGGAAATGCGCGGCGTTCCGCGCGAGCGCCGCGCGATCTCGCGCGCGCCGTCGTCGGCGAGATCCACGCCGAGCAACCACGCCGCGCGGCGCACCACCAGCTCCAGCTCCTCCACCGTATAGAAATTGAGCCGGACCGGGATTCCGAACCGGTCGCGGAGCGGCGTCGTCAGCAGGCCCTGCCGGGTCGTGGCGCCGATCAGGGTGAAGCGCGGCAGGTCGATCCGCACCGAGCGCGCCGAGGGCCCTTCGCCGATCATCAGGTCGAGCGCGCGGTCCTCCATCGCCGGGTAAAGCACTTCCTCGACCGCCGGATTGAGCCGGTGGATCTCGTCGATGAACAGGACGTCGCCGTCCTCGAGATTGGTGAGCAGCGCCGCGAGGTCACCCGACTTGGCAATCACCGGACCCGACGTCGCTCGGAAGCCGACGCCCATCTCGCGCGCCAGGATGCCGGCAAGCGTCGTCTTGCCGAGCCCCGGCGGCCCGTGCAGCAGCACATGGTCGAGCGCCTCGCCCCGGCTCCTCGCGGCGCTGACGAACACGCGCAGATTCTCGCGCGCCGACTGCTGGCCGATGAACTCGTCGAGGCTCTTCGGGCGGAGCGCCGCATCGGCGTCTTCGGTGGTGCGCTCGGGGGTCGTGATGCGGGCGGGATCAGTCGCCATCGGGCCCCCTCGATCCGGTCTTAGGCACGCTTAAGTTCACTAAAGTCACGCGGTTCGGCGCCAAAAATCGTGACCTTAAGCGAGCCATGTCCCGGAGCGTTGCGCGAAAGGAGGGCCCGACTGGCATCGGACCCATGATGCACAATCGGCCGTCTGTAGGACAGAGATTTCAGTGCGAATGCACGACGTCGTCGCCGACGATCTCCACCCAGTCGCACTTGCGGTGTTCCCACACCGAAAAGCGCGGGGTCGCGAAATAGGGATCCTCGAACGCGCCCAGGGGAATCGCGACGAGGCCGTTGAACTTGTCGTCGAACTTGCCGTCGATCTCGTAATGGACGTCGGAGCCGCA
>DATENV010000163.1:0-2678 GCA_035274805.1 Sphingomicrobium sp.
CAATTTCATGGGCAAGGGCCAGTCGCTCGATGCGTCGGTCAACTGGTCCCGCTACTCGCGCTCGGTCGAGCTCGGCTTCGTCGACCCCTACTTCATGGACAAGCCGATCCTGTTCGGCGGCAACCTGTTCCGGCGCGACTACCGAAGCTTCAATTTCATCGGCAACGAGCGCAACACAACCTATTCGCAAACGAGCACCGGCGGCGCGCTGCGGATGGGATTCCCGATTACCGAATATTGGAGCTTCGGCGGCCGTTATACGCTCAGCAACGACAAGATCACGCTCGACAAGACCAGCTTCTACACCGACCCAGACCTGATTCCGGATCCGGACGGCAGCGGCCCGCTGACCGGCACCAACGGGCCACTTCCGCTGGCTTGCGACCCGATCAAGGCTGGCCGTTACCTGTGCGACGAAATCGGTACGCGCCTGACGTCACTGCTTGGTTTTTCGACGATTTACGACGACACCGATGGCATTCACCCGACGCGCGGTCAGCGGCTGACGCTGTCGGAGGATTTCGCGGGCCTCGGCGGCAACGTCCGCTATATCCGCTCACGAATCGACGCAACGAAGTATAAGAAGATCCTGGGCAACTGGGTTTTCTCGATCCACGGCGAGGGCGGTTACATCGTTCCGCTGCAGAAGGCGCGAAACCCGGATAACGACGCAGTCCGCCTGACCGATCGGTTCTTCGATCCGGGCCTGCGCGGCTTCGACATTCGCGGCATCGGCCCGCGCATCCAGCGGGTGCCATACAATACCGACGGGACCCTTGCGCTCGAGGAGGCTCGGGTCACCGACGCGCTCGGCGGTCGGGCCTACTATATGGGCCGGCTCGAGCTCGAGTTCCCGGTGAGCGCGGGCATCAAGAGTCTTGGCCTCAGGCCGTCGGCGTTCGTCGACGTCGGATCGTTGTGGAAAATCAAGCGGCCGCAACTGCTCGACATCAAATATATTTGCTCACCGACGGCGACGAATACGACGGACCTCGTCAGCTTTACGAGCCCCGCCCAGGATTGCAGCGTCGATTATACGGGAGTGGTGCACGTGCCGGCGAATTTCTCCTCTGTCCCCGGATTCCAGGAACAGTTCCTCGGCAACTCGCCCCGGCCGCGCCTCTCGGTCGGCGTCGGCGTCAACTGGGTCTCGCCCTTCGGTCCGCTGCGGATCGATATCGCCAAGGCGCTGCTCAAGCAAAAAGGGGACGACACCAAATTGTTCAGCTTCAACGTAGGAACCCAATTCTGATGAAAACACTGCTCATTACCGCTTCGCTTGCCGCCGCGGTGCTGCCAACCGCAGCCCAAGCCCAGGCGATCCCCGCGGCGGTCATCGCCATCGTCGACCTCGATAAGGTCACCAGCCAGTGCAACGCCTGCAAGACGGCGTCCGCAGCCCTGCGGAGCCAGGTGACCGCGCTTCAGAACCGCGAGAAGACCCTGGCAGCGCCGCTCCAGACCGAAGGCAAGGCGATCCAGGCGGCGATCGACGCGCTGAACGGCAAGGAGCCCGACGCCGCCCTTCAGGCTCGCGTGAAGGCGTTCCAGGCCAAGCAGCAACAGGGTTCGCAGGAGCTGCAGCGCCAGCAGCAGCAAATCCAAGCCAACCAGCAATATGTGCAGAAGCAAATCGCCGAAAAGATCGGCCCGATCTACACGCAGGTGATGCAGCGGCGCGGCGCGAACGTGATGGTCGAAATCGGCCAAACCCTGGCCAGCGGCTCGACCCTCGACGTCACCAACGACGTCCTTACGGCATTGAACACGGCATTGCCGACGATCCGCACGACCGCGCCTGCTCAGCCGCAGCCGCAGCAGCCGCAGGGCCGCTAAGGACTGATGAACGATCAGCCCGGCAGCGTCGCCATGGGTCCGCTCGATATACGGCGGGTCATGGCGGCGCTGCCGCATCGCTACCCGATGCTGCTGGTCGATCGGGTCGAAAGCCTCGATCCGGACAAGGGCATCGTCGCGATCAAGGCGGTGACCATCAACGAGCCCTTCTTCCAGGGCCATTTCCCAGCGCGCCCGATCATGCCGGGCGTGCTCATCGTCGAGGCGCTCGCCCAAGCCGCGGGCGTGCTCGCGGTCGAGGCGCTGGGCCTCGCCGGCTCGGGCAAGCTGGTTTATTTCATGGCGATCGAGGGCGCCAAGTTCCGAACGCCGGTGGAGCCCGGCGTGCTCCTCAAGCTCGAGGTCGACTTCGTCCAGAAGCGGGCCAGCGTATGCAAGTTCGCCGGCCGAGCGACGATCGACGGCAAGCTCGCCGCGGAGGCAAGCTTCACGGCGATGATCGCCGATCCGCCCGCCACCTGAGCCTCACCGGCTCACCCGCAACCCCGCGTAAAACGCGCGCTTTTCGGTGCGATAGCCGAACACGTCCTGGTAGCGCTGGTTCAGCGCATTGGTCGTTCGCGCGAACAGCTCGACGCCCGGCCGCACCGCATAAGCAACGCGTGCGTCGGCCAGCCAGTAGGAGCCTAGGCCGACGCGATCGAACGGAAAACTGTCGCGCTGATCCGAGTGGCGGCCGACATAGGCCAGCGATCCGCCATAGGTGAACCGTCCGCCGGCGCCGTCGAGCGTCAAGGACCCACTATGCTTGGGTCGTCTGAGCTCATGGACCTGCGTCAGCGATGTCTCGTCCGGCTGGGTCGCTTTCAAATAAGCGTAAT
>DATENV010000164.1:0-10711 GCA_035274805.1 Sphingomicrobium sp.
TCGATGAGCAATGGCTCAGCCCTTACGATTACTGGCAGTTCTGGCGGAACACGCAGGATGCCGATGTCGGCAAGTTCCTCCGGCTGTTCACCGATTTGCCGCTCGACGAGATTGCGCGGCTCGAAAGCCTTGCTGGAGCCGAGATCAACGAAGCGAAGATCGTGCTCGCGACGGAAGCCACGGCGATGCTCCATGGCCGCGATGCCGCGTCGGCGGCGCAAGCCACGGCGCGCGAGACGTTCGAAGGTGGCGGAGCGGGCGAGGACTTGCCGACGCTGCCGCTCGGCGACGGCATGAACATCGCCCACGCGCTGACCGCGCTCGGATTCACGTCCTCGAACAAGGAAGCGAAACGCAAGATTGCGGAGGGCGCCGTGCGGCTCGACGATGAGCCGGTGAACGATCCGGGATTAATGGTGTCCGCCGGCGACCAGCCTTTAAAGCTCAGCCTCGGCAAGAAGCGCCACGCGCTGCTGGTTCGCTAGCCGCTCCTGATCAGCCCGACCGCCTGGTCGCGCTCGAACAGGTACAGGCAAATCCGCGCCGCCTGGCCGCGCGCGCCGGAAAGCCCGCCATCGCGGTCGAGCAGGAGCTGGGCATCACTCTGGGCGATCGGCGCCAGCGCCTGCACGTCTTCGGCGGTCGCCACCCGGAAGGCCTCTTCGCCCGACTGGCGCGTGCCGAGGATTTCGCCGGGGCCGCGCAGGCGCAAATCCTCCTCGGCGATGCGGAAGCCGTCGTTGGTCTCCCGCATCAGCGCGAGGCGCGCGCGGCCGACCTCGGTGAGGGATTGGCCGCGGATCAGCAGACAGACGCTCTTGCCGCTCCCGCGGCCGACGCGCCCGCGCAACTGATGGAGCTGGGCGAGTCCGAAGCGTTCGGCGCCTTCGACGATCATCAGCGTGGCATTGGGGACGTCGACGCCGACCTCGATCACGGTCGTCGCGACCAGGACCGCCAGCTCGCCGCCGGCGAAGCGGGCCATCACCGCGTCCTTGTCAGGCCCCTTCATGCGCCCGTGGACCAGCCCGACCTTGTCCTCGCCGAAGCGCAGCTTGAGGATGCGCGCGCGCTCTTCCGCCGCCGCGGCGTCCGATTTCTCGCTCTCCTCGACCAGCGGGCAAACCCAATAAACCTGGCCGCCGCCCGCGATATGGCGGCCGAGGCCATCGGCCACCTCGGGCAGCCGCTCCTCGCTGATCACGCGCGTTTCAACCGGCGTCCGGCCTGGCGGCATCTCGTCGATCCGGCTGACGTCCATCTCGCCATATTGCGTGAGCGTCAGCGTCCGCGGGATCGGCGTCGCGGTCATCACCAGCAGGTGCGGCGGATGCTCGGCCTTGGCCGACAGCAGCAGGCGCTGCGAGACGCCGAAGCGGTGTTGCTCGTCGATCACCGCGAGGCCAAGTTTTTTGTAGGCGACCTTCTCTTGGAAGATCGCGTGGGTGCCGACCAGGATGTCGATCGAGCCGTCGGCCAGCCCCATCAGCACGCTGTCGCGCGCCCTGCCCTTCTCGCGGCCGGTGAGGATCGCGACCCGGACGCCGATGCTGTCCAGTTGCTTCAGCAGCGTCGCATGATGCTGGCGGGCGAGGATCTCGGTTGGCGCGAGCAGCGCCGCCTGCGAACCGCCTTCGACCGCCGCCAGCATCGCCAGCAGCGCGACGAGCGTCTTGCCCGAACCGACATCGCCCTGGAGCAGCCGCAGCATCGGCGCCGATTGCGCCATGTCGCCGCGAATCTCCTCGATCACGCGGCGCTGCGCGCCCGTGAGCTGGTACGGCAGCCGCAGCTTCGCCGTCAGCTCACCGGTGCCGGCGAGCGGCGCGGTGCGGTGCCGCCGCTGCGATTGGCGGAGCAGCAGCAAGGCAAGCTGGTTGGCAAAGACCTCGTCATAGGCAAGCCTCCGGCGCGCACCTTCGGCACCCGGCTCGCGGTGAATCAACGCCAGCGACCCGCGCCACGGACCCCAGGATTCGCGGCCGGCAAGGCTCGGCTCGATCCATTCGGGAAGCTCGGGCGCCCGTTCGAGCGCCTCGCGCGAAAGCTCGCCTAGACGCCGATTGGTGAGCCCTTCGGTCAATGGATAGACCGGCTCGCGCACCGCCGGCTGCGGCCCCTTGCCGGGCTCGCTAACTTCCGGATGGATGATCTGCCACTCGTCGCCATAGGCCTCGAGCTTGCCCGAGACGGTGCGCGTCTGGCCGACCGGCAGGCTGCGCTTGGCCCAGCCGGGATTGTTGAAGTAGATCAGGCTGATGGCGTTGCCGTCGCCATCCGCGGCGTACACCCGCATCGGTCCCCGCCCCGAACGGCTCTCGCGAGTCTCGAACGGCTTCAGGTCGAGGATCACGTTGCGGCCGAGCAGCGCGGCGGAGGCGGCGGGCGCACGCACCCGCTCGATCGCCCCGGTCGGCAGATGGTAGAGCAGGTCGACGACGCGCGTGAGGCCGAGCTTCTTCAGCAGCTTGGCAACTTGCGGTCCGACGCCTTTCAGAGCCTCGACTTCCGTGAACAGCGGATTGAGGATTTCGGGCCGCATGATTGACTGTTAGCGGCTGTTCCGCCGCTCGCAATGACAAGCAATGGCTACTACATGCCGCCCATGCCTTCCGACCCGGACCTGAAGCGCCTCGCCTGGCGCGCGCACCATCGCGGCACGAAGGAAGCCGACCTGATGATTGGCGGCTTTTTCGATGCGCATCATGCGCGGTGGGATGCGCAAGAGTGCGCGTTGTTCGCGGCGATGCTCGATGAGCAGGACGTCGACATCATGGCCTGGGCGCTCGGAACCGCGTCGGCGCCCGAACGCTTCGCTGGTCCGATGATCGCGGCGCTCCAGAAGCTCGACTACATCCGGGTGCTGCGATGAGCGAGCCGCTGCAGCGCGTCCTGCACGCCAATCAGCCGCTGACGTTGGCCGGGGTGCCGTCGGGCTTCCTTCCGTGGCTCGCCGCCGATTTAGCGCGCGCCGCGCACGGATCGAGCAAAAGCGGACGAGCGGTGGCGATCGTCGCCGACGAAGCCGCCATGCGCGCGCTCGCCGAAACCGTGCCGCTGTTTGCGCCGGAAGTGGAAGTGCTGACCCTGCCCGGCTGGGATTGCCTGTCCTACGACCGCGCATCCCCAGCCCTGCGCGTCATGGCCGAGCGGCTCGCGACATTGAGCGCGCTGCGGGTCAAGCGCGACAACCCTCAACTGCTGGTCGCAACCGTCAGCGCGGCGTCGCAGCGGTTGCTGACCGCGTTCCGGGTCCGCCAGCTAACGCGGCGCATCGCCGAGGGCGAACGGGTCGCGCGCGAAGCGCTGATCGAGCAGTTGAGTGCGCTCGGCTACCAGCGCGCCGACACCGTCGCCGAACATGGCGAATATGCGGTCCGCGGCTCGCTGATCGACGTCTTCCCGGCCGGCGAGGAGCTGGCGCTGCGGCTCGACTTCTTCGGCGACGAGATCGACAGCGTCCGCCGGTTCGATCCCGCCGACCAGCGCTCGACCGACAAGTGCGAGGCGTTCACCTTGATGCCCGCGTCGGAAGCGCTGCTCGACGCCGAGAGCATCAAGCGCTTCCGTTCGCGCTACCGCGAGCAGTTCGGCGCGACCGCGACCCAAGACCCGCTCTACCAGGCGCTGTCCGAGGGGCGCCGGATGGCCGGGATGGAGCATTGGCTGCCGCTGCTCGAAGAGCGGCTCGACACCTTGTTCGATCATCTCGGCGAGGATGACCTCGTCATCCGCAACACCGCCGCCGACCAGGCGCTGGATAGCCGGCGTGAGGCGATCGAGGACTATTACCAGAACCGTGTCCGCGCGATGGAGGGCGAGCCGGGCAGCTATCGCCCGCTCGAGCCAGATGCGCTCTATGTGAGCCAGGCCGACTGGTCGGCGCAGGTCGCGGGCCGCCCGATCCACCTCGCCTCGCCGTTTCCCGAGCCTGAATCTGACCGGGTGATCGACTTTGGCGTGCAGCCCGCGCGCGACTTCGCACCCGAGCGTGGCCAGCAGGCGAACGTCTATGAAGCGGTCGCCAGGCATATCGGCGAGCTCCGCAAGAGCGGCCGCAAAGTGGTCCTGGCTAGCTACACCCGTGGCGCTCGCGAACGCCTCGGTGGCCTGCTCGAGGACCATGGCCTCAAGGCCCAGAAGCAGGCCGACAGCTGGCAGGAAGCGCTGGGCGCCAGGACGCAGCCGGCGTTGCTCGTGCTGCCGCTCGACCACGGCTTCACCACGCCCGACGTCGCGGTGCTCACCGAGCAGGACATGCTCGGCGACCGCCTCGTGCGGCGCCGGCGCAAGCGCAAGGCAGCAGCTGCCTTCCTCGAAGAGCTGGCAACGCTGTCGCCCGGCGACCTCGTCGTCCACGCCGACCACGGCATCGGCCGCTACGAGGGCCTGACCCAGATCAAGGTCGGAAACAGCCCGCACGACTGCGTCGCGCTCGAATATTCGCGCGGCAACAAGCTCTATCTGCCGGTCGAGAATATCGAGCTGCTGACCCGCTACGGCAGCGAAAGCGAGGGCGTCAGCCTCGACAGCCTCGGCGGCGAGGCGTGGCAGCGGCGCAAGTCGCGGATGAAAGAGCGGATCCGGGAGATCGCCGGCGAGCTGATCAAGGTCGCTGCGCTTCGCGCGACCCGCCCCGGGATCATCGCTGAACCGGACGCGAGCTATCCCGCGTTCGTCGACCGCTTCCCCTACGAGGAAACCGACGACCAGGAGCGCGCGATCGCCGACGTCCTTGCCGATCTGGAAGCCGGCAAGCCGATGGACCGGCTGGTGTGCGGCGATGTCGGCTTCGGCAAGACCGAGGTCGCGCTGCGCGCCGCCTTCGTCATGGCGATGACCGGCCGCCAGGTCGCGCTGGTTTGTCCAACGACATTGCTGGCCCGCCAGCACTTCAAGAATTTCGAGGAACGGCTGCAGGGCTTCCCGCTGAACGTCGGACGGCTGTCGCGCCTGGTGCCGGCCGCCGAGAGCAAGAAGACCAAGGAAGGCTTGGCCGACGGCACGGTCGACATCGTCATCGGCACACACGCGATCCTCGCCAAGAGCATCTCATTCAAGCGGCTCGGCCTGGTGATCGTCGACGAGGAGCAGCATTTTGGGGTCGCGCATAAGGAGCGGCTGAAGGCGCTGCGGGCCGACGTCCACGTCCTGACGCTGACCGCGACGCCGATCCCCCGGACGCTGCAGATGGCCATGAGTGGACTGCGCGAGCTGTCGGTGATCCAGACGCCGCCGATCGACCGGCTCGCCGTGCGTACTTACGTGACGCCGTGGGACGGCGTCGTCCTCCGCGAGGCGCTGCTGCGCGAGCATTATCGCGGCGGGCAGAGCTTCTTCGTCGCGCCGCGGATCGCAGACCTGCCCGACATGGAGGAGTGGCTGCGCGAGCAGGTGCCCGAGGTGAAGTTCGTCACCGCCCACGGGCAAATGAGCGCGACCGCGGTCGAGGAGCGGATGAGCGCCTTCTACGACCGCAAGTATGACGTCTTGCTGTCAACCACGATCGTCGAGAGCGGGCTCGACATCCCGACCGCGAACACGCTCATCGTTTATCGCTCCGACCGCTTCGGCCTTGCCCAGCTCTATCAGCTGCGCGGCCGCGTGGGCCGGGCGAAGACCCGCGCCTACGCTTATCTGACGATGCCTGCCACGCGCACGATCACCGAGGCCGCGCAGAAGCGGCTGCAAGTGCTCGCCGACCTCGACAGCCTCGGCGCGGGATTCCAGCTCGCCAGCCACGACCTCGACATCCGCGGCGCCGGCAACCTGCTCGGCGACGAGCAGTCCGGGCACATCAAGGAGGTCGGGTTCGAGCTCTACCAGTCGATGCTCGAGGACGCGATCGTCGAGCTCAAGGCCGGCGGCGTGCCGCCGCGCGAGGAGTTCACGCCGCAAATCAGCGTCGATGCGCCGATCATGATCCCGGAAACCTATGTCCCCGACCTCGACCTTCGCATGGGCCTCTACCGGCGGCTCGGCGAGCTTGACGACCGCCAGGCGATCGACGCCTTCGCGGCCGAGCTGATCGACCGCTTCGGTACGCTGCCGGAGGAAACCGCCAACCTGATGAAGATCGTCGAGGTGAAGCTGAACCTCAAGCAGGCGATGGCCGCCAGGCTCGACATCGGCGCCAAGGGCGCGGTCATCACCTTCGCCGAGAGCGGCTTCCCGGACCTCGGTGGCCTCCTCGGCTATATCGATCGGCTCAAGGGCGCGGCCAAGCTTCGCCCGGACAGCAAGCTGATCATCGCGCGCGACTGGCCGACGCCCGACGCCCGGTTGAACGGCGCGCTGCAGCTTTCGCGCGGGCTCGCGCGTGTCGCGGCAGCCGGCGAAGCGGCATCCAAGAAAGAGCTTGAGCCGGCCTAGGCGGGCTTCACGAACTTATAAGCGAATTGGCTCGTCCGGCCGCGGACCGACTTGTCGAACACCGGAATGTCGAGCGGGTCACCAGGATTGTCGAGCACCTTGCTCTCGCCCGCGAAGCGGAAACCGGCCGCCTCCACGATCTTGCGGACCTCGGCCGGATCGATCCGGTGCAGCGTGTCGGTGTCGGCGAGACCCCTGCCGGGCTTTGCGCGATGGTCGATGATCAGGAAGGTGCCGCCCGGCTTTAATGCTTTGAATGCGTCGCGGGCCAGCGCCGAAGGGTCGCCTTTACCCATGAACTCGTCGGGATAATCGTGGAAATTCTGCGACGTCCACACGACGTCGAGCGCCTCCGGCGCGGTCAGCGTCGTCGCCGGCTGAACCTGGGTGACGATGTTGCCGTAATATTTGTCAGCCGAAAGCTGGCGAAGCGTCGCGACATTGCCCATCGCGGTGCGGGCATAGGCTTGGGGCCAGACCGCATAGACCTTGCCTTGCGGTCCGACGACCTTGCTGAAGATGCGGGTCCAGTATCCGGTACCGGGAATCAGGTCCAAGACCTTGTCGCCTCGCTTGACGCCGGCAAGCGCGATCAGCGGACCGGGCTTGCGCCGCGCGTCGGCGGCATCGCGCTGATCCTTGCGCGCCGGATCGGCGAGCGCGGCGTCGACCGCGGCCTGAGAGAATATGCGAGGCGGCGCAGCCTTTTCGCAGCCGGCGAGCAGGATCGAGGCAAACGCCCCCGCGAGAACCAGGTGCTTCATGCTGTACCTCCACCCGCCGTCAGCGCACAGCCGCGCCGCGGGCGCACCATCTTTTCGACGGACGGCTAGGCGGCCTCGGCGTTCGCCGCGGCGACGAAGCGGGTCAGCTCTTCATGGGTCAGCGCGCCCGCCCCGAGGAAGCCCTGGTAAAGGTCGCACCCCCAGTCGGCGAGGAGGGCGAGCTGGCCGGTGGTTTCGACCCCCTCGACGACTACCCCGAGGCCAAGCTCGCGCGCCAGATGGATCATCGCCTTGACTACGATCCGGTCGCGTTCGCCCCCGACGATGTCGGCGATTAGGCCCCGATCGATCTTGATCGCGTCGAGCGGGAGCGAGGTGAGATAGGCGAGGCTGGTATAGCCGGTCCCGAAATCGTCGACCGCGATCCGCATGCCGGCGTCGCGCAGGCACGTCAGTCGTCCGGCCACCGCGTCCTGGTCCACCAGCAGCGCATTCTCGGTGATTTCCGCCGTGATCCGCCGCGGGTCGATGCCGGCGGCGCGCACCTCATCAAGCAACCACTTGTCGTAATTGGGCCGCGAGATGTCGGCCGGCAGGATATTGATCGACAGGCCGAGGCCCTTGAGCGGCCCTTCCCACACCGCCGCGCAGCGCAGCGCCTTGCGCTGGACCAGGCGCGACAGCCGCTCGGCAAGCCCGCCGGCGGCGGCCCTAGTGAACAGCAGCTGGGCATCGGCGGTCACCGTCGAGCGGGCGAGCGCCTCGGCCCCGGCAATCCGGCCCGACGCGGGGTCGATCAGCGGCTGGAACAGGACGTCGACTTGCTCGTGAGCAATCGCCGCTTCGAGCAACAGGTCACGCTGTGGGGCGGCGGGCGGCGTTGCCCCTGTGTCGGAAGCCCGCCGGCCCCACTTACTGATGTTATCCCAGGTCAACACGCACCATACCCCCACACAATTCGATGTCGTCCCCGGTCAACACAAGGGCCGGACTACCGGCCGGAGACGCAAGCGGGAACCGGGTGCCGACGGCCCGGTCCGAAACGGGACAGTGACCTTCCCGATGCGAATGCTTATCTTGATGCCAACCGAGGCCACAGGAGCGACGGTTTGAACGCGGACGTGCCCACTGCCGGCGATCATTCGCAGGACGATCTCAAGAGCCTGGGCATCGGGCTGCTGTCTTCGCCTACCGACGTCGCGCAGGCGGCCGAGGCGCTGTTGCGCCGGCGTTTCGCATTTGCCGAGGCCGACGACGCCGAGACGCTCGTCGCGCTCGGCGGCGACGGTTTCATGCTGGAAACGCTGCACCAGATGCTCGACGCGCGGCGGCCGACCCCGGTGTTCGGCATGAACCGCGGCACGGTCGGGTTCCTGATGAACGACTGGCGGATCGACCAGCTGCCCCAGCGGATCGCCGGCGCCAAGGCGATCCGTGTCGCTCCGCTCGAGATGCGGGCGACCACGGTCTCCGGCGAAACCTTCACCCATTCGGCGATCAACGAAGTGTCGCTCCTGAGGGAAACCCGCCAGACCGCGAAGATCGAGATCTCCGTCAACGGCCGCGTCGCCCTGCCCGAGCTGGCGTGCGACGGGGTGCTGGTCGCGACGCCCGCCGGATCGACCGCCTATAACCTTTCCGCGCGGGGCCCGATCCTGCCGCTGGCGGCGAAGATGCTGGCCTTGACGCCAATCAGTCCGTTCCGGCCGCGGCGGTGGTCGGGCGCGATCCTGCCCGACGACACGGCGGTGTGCTTCACGATTCTCGAAGCCGAGAACCGGCCGGTGTCCGCGGTCGCCGACCAAATCGAAGTGCGCGACGTCGCGCGCGTCGAAGTCCGGCTCGATCGCGAACGCTCGCTGACCCTGCTGTTCGACCCCGAGCATGCGCTCGACGAGCGCATCGCGATGGAGCAATTCGCGACCTAGTCTGCGCGCACCATTGCCGGGGCAATCCGAGCACAGACTACTTGCCTTTGGGGCGAGCTTCGCTATCTAGCCGCCACCTTCCGAAAAGGCATTCCCCGGTAGCTCAGCGGTAGAGCGTTCGACTGTTAATCGAATGGTCGCCTGTTCGAATCAGGCCCGGGGAGCCATTTCGCATTTTGGGCTATTTTGGCTTCGCCTGCCATGGCTGCGGCATTTTCGCGCGGCAGTTTTTTCCGCAATGTTCTCCCGAGTTGATTGCAGAAAGCCCCTCTTTTGCCCGGGCGATGTCGTCGTCCATGAGAGCCTCGCAGCGCAGGCCGAGCCGGATCATGCTCATGCCGCTGTAGTTGTCTGTTAAGACGGCCTGCGGTAACTCTAAGCCCATGCAGCGCCTGCTCGCCTTCATTCTGCTCGCTTTGAGCCTGGCGGTTTCGTCCGGCCC
Source organism: Sphingomicrobium sp. (assembly GCA_035274805.1). Lineage (GTDB taxonomy): Bacteria > Pseudomonadota > Alphaproteobacteria > Sphingomonadales > Sphingomonadaceae > Sphingomicrobium. The sequence goes on from DATENV010000164.1 coordinate 9,468, forward strand.
GGCGCCGGCCATGCCGGCGGCCGATTGCCCGATGGCGAGCTCCTCATCGTCGATGGGTCATGACGGGATGGATTGCTGCAAGCCGGCCTGCGCACCCAATTGTGCGACGCTCTGTCCCAGCGCCGTGGCGCCGTCCCTGGCGAGGGCCGAGGCTCCGGCAGAGTCGATTTCAAGGCAATTGGTGACCTCCGGCCCGGCGGCCCTTCATTCGGTCGACCTCGCCGGCGCCGACCCCCCGCCCCGAACCATCTTCAGCTGAGGCCTAGCGCCGCCGGCGCCGCGCCGGTGCGCGCGTAGTGCAACGGTCTCGTTCCAAGCGTAGCTAGCCCGGCGCCCGCAAGCGCCGGTACCTGTGCAACTCGCCGGGAGCGATGCGCCCGGCAAAGCTGAAGATGGTGAGAAATGACGATTTCCATTCGACCGGCCGGCGTTCTGGCGCTGGCGCTGCTCCTTGCCGCATGCGGCGAGAAGACGAATGCTGCCCCCGAGAACGGCGCGGCCGCGACGGACGGTCAGCAATCCAGCCTCCCGGACAAGGTCTATTCCGCCACCGGCACAGTGAAGTCGGTGACGGGCGACCAGGTCGCGATCGCCCACGGCCCGATCGAGGGCATCGGCTGGCCCGCAATGACCATGACGTTCACCGCGCCGCCGGACATTGCCGCGAGCGCGAAGGCCGGCGTCCGGGTCGACTTCAGCTTCCGCCAGGAGGGCAGCGCCTATGTGTTGACCTCGGTGAAGCCGACGTGAGGGGCGGATTCCCGCTTCTCGGCGCCGGCGCTGCCTTGGTCATGGCGCCGGCTGCGGCGGCCAAGGCTCCGCCGGCGCCGGCTCATCCCACGACAACCAAGGAGCACGACGAGCCGGCGACGGCACCGGTCCTGACGTTGCAGCAGGCGGTCGCGCTCGCCTCCGGCGATCAGCCGTCGGTCGCGGCCTATGAGAGCGAGGCGGTCGCCTCGGAGCAGGCGGCGTTCGCCGCGAGAAGCCTGCCCGATCCCGTCGTCTCGGCGGGCATCCAGAATTACCCGATCACCGGCATGAACGCGCCGAGCCCCACGAAAGACGAAATGACCATGTACACGATCGGCGTCATGCGCGAGCAGGTCCGCCGGTCGCGCCGTGAAGCGGAGGCTGCCCGGCTGCGGGCCGAAGCGGCGGTGAGCCGGTTCCAGGGCTCGGCGCGCCAGCGGACCATCCAGCGCGACGTGATGAAGGCCTGGATCGACGCGGCCGAGGCCCGC
>DATENV010000165.1:0-5684 GCA_035274805.1 Sphingomicrobium sp.
GCTGTGGCGGCCGCGGATCCCGACCGAACAAGGCCTGGCCGATACGGCTGTGTGGTACCGCGCCCAGGGCTGGCTCTAAACCGCCGCAATCGCGCCGCACTTGCGTTGCTTAAGCCATGTCCCAGCACTAACGAGCCCGCCATGCCCGACCGCCAGCAAACCGCCGCCAGAATCCTCGAGCTGATCGAGCCGTTCAACAAGAAGAGGGTCGCGATCACCGAGGCGACGCGCTTCGCCCAGGACCTCGAATGGGACAGCCTGACGGTGCTCGACTTCGTCGCTAACGTCGAGGACGAGTTCGACGTCATCATCAGCATGAACATGCAGGCCGAGATCGAGACCGTCGGCCAGCTGGTCGACGCACTGGAGAAGCTGAAGGCGTGATCGACCTTTTCGACAAGTTCGATCCGCTGATCGAACAGCGCGCCGCACTGCTCGAGAGCGGCATCACCGATCCGTTCAACCTGGTGATGGAAAAGGTCGAGAGCCCGACCGTCGCCATCTGCAACGGCCGCCGGACGATCCTGCTCGGCACCTACAATTACATGGGGATGACGTTCGATCCCGACGTGATCGCGGCGGGCAAGCAGGCGCTCGACGAGTTCGGCTCAGGAACGACCGGCAGCCGCGTCCTCAACGGCACGTACGGCGGCCACAAGGCAGTCGAGCAGGCCTTGAAGGACTTTTACGAGATGGACCACGCGATGGTCTTCTCGACCGGCTACCAGGCGAACCTCGGCGTGATTTCGACCATTGCCGGCAAAGAGGATTACATCATCCTCGACATCGACAGCCACGCGTCGATCTACGATGGCTGCGCGCTGGGTAATGCGCAGATCGTGCCGTTCCGCCACAACGATATCGAAGCGCTCGAAAAGCGGCTGAAGCGCGTGCCCGAAGGCGCCGGCAAGCTGGTCATCCTCGAAGGCGTCTATTCGATGCTCGGCGACGTCGCCCCGCTCAAGGAAATGGTCGCCGTCTCCAAGGCCAATGGCGCGATGGTGCTGGTCGACGAAGCCCACTCGATGGGTTTCATCGGCGAGCATGGCCGCGGGGTCGCCGAAGCGCAGGGGATCATCGACGACGTCGATTTCATTATCGGTACCTTCTCCAAGTCGGTCGGCACCGTTGGCGGATTTTGCGTCTCCAACCATCCTAAGTTTGAGATTTTGCGGCTGGTCTGCCGGCCCTACGTGTTCACCGCCTCGTTGCCGCCCTCGGTCGTGGCCACCGCCGCGACCTCGATCCGCAAGCTGATGGACAGCGCCGACAAGCGCGAGCACCTGTGGGAGAACAGCAAGCGCCTGCACGCTGGCCTGCGCCAGCTCGGCTTCACGCTCGGGACCGACGAGCCGCAATCCGCAATCATCGCGGTCATCATGCCCGACCTCGAGACCGGCGCGGCGATGTGGGAGGCCCTGCTCGACGAGGGCCTGTACGTGAACCTCGCCCGGCCGCCGGCGACCCCGGCCGGAATGACGCTGCTGCGCTGCTCACTCTGCGCACTGCATAGCGAAGAGCAGGTCGGCGAAATCCTCGACATGTTTGCTGCGGCGGGCCGTGCAACAGGTTGCATCAGCTGAGGAAACCGGCGGGAACCAACGCCATTCGCGGGTTCCACCAAAAGGTTAACGGGGCTACATTGGCCTGATGATGGGCGATGGGGAGGACGTCCGGTTCGACTGGCGGCGCGGTGGTGCCGCGGCCGCGGGGCTGGTTGCGGCCCTCGTCCTCGTGGCGATGGTCTTCCTCGTCAAATTCGCCAACGATGCGCGCGAGGATGCGCTCACTGCCGAACGCCAGGCAAACCAGGTGTCTCTGGTGGTACGCAACGTGAGCGCGAACGTCGCTCGCGCCGAGGCGGCGCTCGCCCGTTTCGTGCTGGACGAGAAGGTCAAACCCAACGGCAATATCTACACGAATGCCTGGCGCGATGCGGGCTATCAGATCGACCAGCTAAAAGCGCTCGAGCGCAACAATCCCGAGCAGCGGGGCCGCGTGGCAGTGGTCGAGCAACTTTACGCGAAGCGCGGCGAGCAGTTGGCGCTCGCCGCCCGAGCGGCTCTAGCCAAGCAGGGCGGTACTGGAATCAGTTACTTTTACGCGGCCGCCCGAGAAATCGATGGTGGGCCGCCGAGCACCGGACGGTTGCTCGACGACAAGCTCGAAGAGATCATTCGCGCCGAGCGGCGAGCGCTTCGCAGCAGAATCGAACAGAGCCAGGTCTTCACGGCGCAGGCGGATAGGCTCACGGACTATTTGAGCTGGCTCGGCCTCCTCGTCGGTCTCGGCGCCATCGTCCTCGCCGTCGTGTCGGTCGCCGCGCTGCGCGAAAACACCTTGGCCCGACGCTTCGCCGAGAAACAGTCCGAGCGCGCCGAGTCCCTGGAGCAGGCCGTGCGTGACCGCACGCAGGAGCTGTGGGAGGCGAACCGGGCGCTTAAGGCAGAAGCGGCGGAGCGCGAAGCCGCCGAGGCACAATTGCGCCAGGTGCAAAAGATGGAGGCGGTTGGCCAGCTGACGGGTGGGATCGCGCACGATTTCAACAATATGCTTGCGGTGGTCGTCGGGGGGATCGACCTCGCGCTGCGTCGCCTGAACGGCCCGCGCCGCGAAGTGATGATGCACCTCAACAATGCGATGGAGGGCGCGACCCGCGCCGCCGCGCTCACCCGCCGCCTCCTGTCATTCGCCCGCTCGGAGCCATTGCTGCCCGAGCGCGTCGATCCGGCGGAGCTGATCCGGGGGATGTCCGACCTGCTCGACCGCACGCTCGGCGAGCGGATCCGCATCGAGGTCGACGCCAGCGACGACGCCTGGCCAACCTATGTCGACCCGCACCAGCTCGAGAACGCAATCGTCAACCTCGCGGTCAACGCGCGCGACGCGATGGACGGCGAAGGGCAGATGCGGATCGCAACCGAGAACGTCACCGTTATCGCCAATCAGGTCGGCGACATCCGCGCCGGCGAATATGTGAAGATCAGCGTCACCGACACCGGCTGCGGCATGGCGCCCGACGTGCTCGAACGCGCCTTCGAGCCGTTTTTCACGACCAAGCCAGTCGGCAAGGGCACCGGCCTCGGGCTGAGCCAGATCTTCGGCTTCGCGCACGAATCCGGCGGCGAGGTCGGGATCGAAAGCCAGCTCGGCAAGGGAACCGTCGTCTCGATTTACCTGCCGCGAACCGAGGCGGCGGCGCCGGTCCGCCTTCACCCCGCGGCCCAGCGTACCGAAACCGCCGACCTGCATGTCGCCGGAGCGCGCATCCTTCTGGTCGAGGACGACCCTCGCGTGCGTACCGCAACGGTCGGCGCCCTGGAGGACCTCGACTACGAGCCGGTCGCTTGCGGCAGCGGCGCCGAGGCAATCGAGCTGTTCAACGCGCAGTTGTTCGACCTGGTCATCACCGATGTCATCATGCCCGAGATGAGCGGGCCGGAGTTGATCCGCTATCTCAAGTCGCACAGCACCCACGATTTCGCGGTGCTGTTCGTCACCGGCTATGTCGGCGAAGGCGAAACCGATGACCTGCGCGGCCACGAACTGCTGCGTAAGCCATTCACGGTGGGCGCCCTGGCCAGTGCTGTTGCCGCGGCGCTGGCGCGGACTAGCGAACCGCCCCGCTCCTCAGCAGCCGCGGCAAAAGGCTGAGCCCCGCGAGCAGCGGGTGCCGCCGCTGCCACGGCTTGAGCTGGATGTCGGTGCCGGCGTGCCGATTGATCTTCCATGCAATGTAATCCGCCCCTCCCGCGAAGGTCAGGCTAGCCTTGGCGAGGCGTACGACCGACAGGGTCTTGCCCTCGATCCGCCGCCACGCCCAGCTTGAGTGCGGGCGCATTCGTGCACCTGCCGCAAGCGCCGGCGCAGTGAACCGCTCGTACCGCTCGGGCTCCAGGTCGACCACCGAGCTGGGGCGGCCCGCTCGCTCCGCGCGAAGTTCTGCCGAATAGGTCAGCGCGAACGCACGGCGCCATAGCGCGAGCGGCTCCTCGCCAGGCCGCGGGCCGGCTGCCGCAAGCAAGGTCGGCGCAGCGCGGGAGATTGCATCGCCCGCCGCTCGCCGAGCAGCATCGTCAGCGGCCCAGACGAGCCGCGACGGCTGGGCGAAACGCGCCCATACCGACACGCTGCTCGTCTCGGGTCCGCACAGCCGATGAAAATCGGTTTCGCTGAGGACCGCATATTTGGCGACCAGCCCCTCATGCTCGAGATAAAAGACGTTCGGGGGGATGAGCCGGTTCGCTGCGGCAAGCCAGCCTTTGCCGTAGGCGGCGCGGTAGTCCGACACGATCAAGTAGAAATCGAGCATGAGGCCATCGAGCTGCTTTTGCCGCAGGCAAGAGCCATAGAAGAGGACGGCGCGGGAGCCTGAACCATGTTTCCCAGCAATTGCGGCGGCCATCGAGTTAACGCGCGGATCGACGGGCAGGCTCAGCTCCTCGGCGACGAGGCTATGCAAAGCGGCCATGGCAGGCTGCTTTAGGCCGCCAGCCTGACGAACGACAGCGGCTGCGCCGGCCTTAGGTTGATCGGGAAGCCGCGCTCGGCGCGGAACGTCTCGCCGTCGAGGATCACATTCGAATCCTCGCTCTCGATGGTGATCTCGTCCGCTTCCTCGACGTGGACGCCGTTGACCTTCTTGCGCCCGAGCCAGCCGGCGATGCCGGCGACGAAACCACGAAGCACCGAGCCCGGACGCTCTTCAATGGCGACGAACTTGAGACGGCCACCGCCACCGCTTTCGAGCGTACTCGACAGCAGGAACTTCTCGAGCGTGGTCACGGCGAGCAAGGCGAACCGACCGGTCAGCTGCGACCCGCTCAAGAGCCCGACGTGAAGCGGGGTAGGATCGGGGGGAAGGAAGCTCGCCCGCACGCCGAGCAGCTGGCGAAGCATGACCGCGGCCGCGGTCAGCGCATGGCTGAGGCCATTCGGCAGGCCGAGCGGGTAAATCTTGTTGCGGCAATAGAGCATGGTGTCGGCGAGGCCGGCGCCGCCCAGGAACATGCCGATAACCGGCCGCTCCTCGTCGCCGCGCCGGAGCGCGATCAGCTCGCGTGCGACCGTGAAGCGCGCAAGGTCCTCGCTGCGGGCGAGATGGACCAGCCGCTCGAGCGCTGCGACCGGATCGCCGCGCGCGCCGAGATCGAGGGCGATGAGGTTGGTCTTGCCGCTCGGCAGGACGGCGACCGGAGGCGCCCCGTCGCCAAAATGACCGCCGTTGTAGAGCTCGGTCAGCGCCGCCTGGACCGTCCCGTCCCCGCCATTGATCGCCAGCACCTTCGGGCGAATCCGGGCGATCGACTTCATCGCTTCGCCAATCTGGCTCGCGTGCTCGACCTCATAGTGGAAGACGTCGGGATGGTCGGCGCAATATTCGCGGATGCGCGGGAGCTGGGCGAGGTTGCCGGTCGACTTGGGGTTCGACAGCAGCGCGATCCTCGGCCGTGCCTGCTTGCAGGGTGCGGGCGCGCGAGCCACCCGTCCCGCCGGGACAGAAGCTTCGGCTGACCGCTCCACTTTCGACATGTAACCGCGCACCGTTTCGCTATAGGGACTGCGAGACGGCTGCGCCCGAAAACGCGGGTGCATCCGTCCAGTGTGGAATCTCGGCTGCGTTTGCGGCCAAATGATGGTGCTGGGACGACCAAATTTGCCCCAACTCGGCCTGATTGACCGCT
>DATENV010000166.1:0-3017 GCA_035274805.1 Sphingomicrobium sp.
TTGAGGCCCCACTGCGCGACATAATTGTCCTGCACGCGATAGATCGTTGCCCCGTTCCAATAGCCGCCGCGCGCGAGCGCCTTGATGTTGGCGACATGCACCGGCGCGAAGGCCGGAGCGAGCTGGATCACGATGCGGCCGCCGTTCGCGAGATCCATCACCATCAGGTCGTCGGCCGGGATCGTCTTCCACGCATTGGCAGGCGCGCCCGCGACAATGTCGCTCGGGGTGAGCAGCTTCTTGGGCGGCGCCGCGCCGGTCAGCATCGCGGCGGCGGTAACGAGCAACAGTGGGCGCATCCGAAATCCCTCCCTGAGGACGGTCTAGCGGAGCATTAGCGCCGCCGCTATCCGCGGGCCATGTACGTCGCCACCTTGATGCTGCTGGGTTCGGGGGAGCTGGGGCGCGAATTCGCGATCGCCGGCAAGCGCCTCGGTTGTCGGATCATTGCCTGCGACCGCTACGACAATGCCCCCGCGATGCAGGTCGCCGACGCATCCGAGACGTTCTCAATGCTCGACGCCAAGGCCCTTCGCGCCGCGGTCGAGAAGCACAACCCCGACGTCATCATCCCCGAAATCGAAGCGATCGATACGGCGACTCTGGCCGACCTGGAGCGGGAAGGCCGGCGCGTCGCGCCTTCCGCCAAGGCGGTCCAGCTGACCATGAACCGCGACGGGATTCGCGACTTCGCGGCGAAGCAGCTCGGCCTGGTCACCTCCAGATACCGGTTCGCCGAAAGCCGTGAAGAGGCGATCGCCGCCGTCGAGGAAGCGGGCTTGCCGTGCGTAATCAAGCCCGTGATGTCGAGCTCGGGCAAGGGCCAAAGCACGGCCGCGAGCGCCGAGGAAGTCGGCAAGGCGTGGGACTATGCCGTCGCCAACATGCGCGGCGACCGGCCGCGCGTGATCGTCGAGGAATTTATCGAGTTCGACAGCGAGATCACCCTGCTCAGTGTTTCGACCAAGGATGGCGTGCTGTTCTGCCCGCCGGTCGGGCATCGGCAGCAAGCCGGCGACTATCGCGAAAGCTGGCAACCCGCCGGAATTCCGCTCGAGGCGCTGCAGTCGGCGCGCTTCCAGGCGCGCAAGGTTGTCGAGTCGCTCGGCGGCCACGGCATTTTCGGCGTCGAATTCTTCATCCGCGGCGACCAGGCGATTTTCTCGGAGCTGTCGCCGCGCCCGCACGATACCGGGATGGTGACCCTGATGTCGCAATTCCCGAACCAGTTCGAGCTTCACCTCCGCGCGGTGCTGGAGCTTCCGATCCCGTCGATCGAGTTCGCCGGGGCGTCTGCCTCCGCGGTGATTCTCGCGAGCGAAGAGCAGGACCGCTTTTCTTACGACGGCATCGCCGATGCGCTTGCGCTCGGGTCTCCTGGGAACCCGGTCGATCTCAGGATTTTCGCAAAGCCGAAAACCCTGAAGAACCGGCGCATGGGTATCGCGCTCGCACGCGGCGAAAATGCGGAAGAGGCAGTGGAGCGAGCCAAGGCCGCAGCCGCTCGCGTGCGCATTCGTTATCAGGCCTGAAGGAGGAAATTATGAACCGCTCGCGCGCCATCGCCTTGCTCGCAGGCCTCGCGCTGGCCGCATGCGGCGACCAGTCGCAGCAGGGCAACCAACGAACCATCAAGGTGACGAGCCGGGAGCAGCAGGCGCTTCACAAGCTCAATGCGCTGAATCTCGCGATCGCGCTCAAGCGCGCGATTTATGACGCCGGCTACACCTGCAAGCGCATCACCGACGCGGGTTTTGTCGGCACCTACAAGAACCTCGACATGTGGATGGCGCATTGCGTGTATGACAAAGCGTCCTCGCGCGACTGGGCGATCTTTGCCGGGCCCGACGGCAGCGCTCAGGTCCGCGATTGCCGCGACGTGCCCGGCACCGGGCTTCCGGAATGCGCGATCAAGCAGCGTCCGGCCGGCAGCTTCAACGAGGTAAAATGACCCCTAGGTCGGACTGCCCGGGTTGCACTGGCGGGTCTCTTTATACTCGCCGGACGCAGACCGTTCCTTGATCGTCACGCAATTGCCTTGGCGGACTTCCTCGCGCCAGCTGCCGTCCGGATTGGTCACGCGATTACCCTTGGGGACCCGCTTGCCATCCTTGATCTCGTAGCTCCAACCCTTCGGGGTCTGCTGGTTCTGGGCATAGGCCGCGGTCGCAAAGCCGACCGCCGCGACACATGCCGCCGCGCCGAGCATCAGCGCCTTTCTCCGGTCGAACTTCATCACACTACTCCTCATGTCCCCTGTGTAGCCTAAACGACGTTAACCCCCGCTGAAGTCGTTTCGCGCACGAAAAGCGACTTATCCGGCCGTCACGACGCCATGTTGGATGGAGAGCACCGAATCGCAATGGCTCAGCGTCGATTCGCGGTGCGCGATGACCAGCGCCGCCGGCCGTGGCTCAATTGCTTTCAAGCCTTCGATCAGCGCCGCTTCGCCGGCGGCATCGAGCGCAGCGGTGGCCTCGTCGAGGATCAGCAGGGTCGGCTGGCGCAGCAGGGCGCGTGCCAATACCAGCCGTTGCCGCTCCCCGCCCGAAAGCTGGCTGCCGCGGTCGCCGACGCTCTCGTCGAGCCCATGAGCAAAGGCCCGTACCCGTTCGGCGAGCCCGACGGTTTCAAGCGCGCTCCAAAGGCTTGCGTCGTCAGCACTGCCGCCTTCTGCAATCAGGTTGCCGCGGACGCTGTCGTTGAACACCGCGCCATCCTGCCCGACGTAGGTGAGGCCGGCCCGCCACCGCTCCAATGTCTCGCCACTGAGCAGTCGGCCGTCGACGGTGACACTGCCGCGCTCGGGCGAAAGCAGCCCGGCGACAATGTCGACCAGCGTCGTCTTGCCCGCGCCGGGCGGAGAGGCGACGACAACTGCCGGATCGCCGGACCAGGCGGCGAACAGTGCGGCAGCAATAGTCGGCTCGTTTTTCGAAGGCGCAGCGGGCGAGGCCGCCAATGGCGGAGGTGGTCTGCAAGCAGACTCCGCTCCAGGGCGAGTACGCATCTTGACG
>DATENV010000167.1:0-2477 GCA_035274805.1 Sphingomicrobium sp.
TGAAGAAAGCGTGGGATGAACAGGATCGCCGAAATCCGTGAAGCGCTTCTGGAAGGTTGTCAGCGTCGAGGAGACCGCCGACGGGTGGACGATCAAGCTCGACCGACGGCCGGTCAAAACGCCGGCGCGCGCAGCGCTTGCCGTGCCGACGCAGACACTCGCCGAGGCGATCGCCGACGAATGGCGGTCAGTCGAAAAAAAGATCGACCCACGCGCAATGCCGCTGACCGGGTTCGCCAATGCGGCGATCGACCGCATCGCTCCGGACCGGCAGGCCTTCGCTCAAGGGCTGGCCCGCTATGCGGAAGCGGATCTCGCCTGTTATCGCGCCGAGGCCCCGCGCGCGCTTGTCGAGCGCCAGGAGCAGCAGTGGGACAGGCTGCTCGCTTGGGCGCGCCGGCGCTACGACGTCGACTTCGTGACCACCTGTGGCCTCATCCACGTCGCGCAGCCGGCGGCGACCGTCGAGCGGCTGAGCCACGCCGTCGCCGCGCTCGACGCGTTCCGGCTGGCGGGCCTGTCGCCGCTAGTGATGGTCGGCGGCTCGCTGGTTGCCGCGCTTGCGGTGCTAGAAAAGGCCTTCCCGCCGGAAGAAGCGTGGGACGCGGTCAGCGTCGACGAGCGCTGGCAGCTTGAACAATGGGGCGAGGATGCCGAGGCCCAGGCGGCGCTAGAAAACCGCCGCCGCGACTTCCTGTCCGCCGCCCAGTTCCTCGAATTGCTTAATTAGGTCTCGCCACGAGCTCGCGGACGAAGCGGAGCAGATAGGGCTGACGCTCGCGCCTGAGGCGCTCAGCCGCGATGATCGCGCGGACGTCCTGCAAGCATTTATCCATGTCGTCGTTGATCAGGACATAGTCATATTCCGCCCAGTGTCCGATCTCGCCGGAAGCGCGCTTCATCCGCCCGGCGATGATCTCCTCGCTGTCGGTCGCGCGCTCGTGCAGGCGGCGTTCCAGCTCGCGCATCGATGGCGGCAGAATGAAGATGAGGACCAGGTCGGTGCGGAACGCATATTCGAGTTGTTGGGTGCCCTGCCAGTCAATGTCGAACAAGGTGTCACGACCAGCCTTGAGCGCTTCTTTGATCGGTTCCTTTGGGCTCCCGTACATATGGTCGAACACGTAGGCCCACTCGGCAAATTCATCGGCCTTGATCAGCCGCTCGAACTCGGCCGTGTCGACGAAATGGTAGTCGACCCCTTGCACCTCCCCCGGCCGCATCGGACGGGTCGTGGCGCTGACCGACATGGTGATGTTGTCATCGGCCTCGATGAGCATTCGACTGATCGTCGATTTGCCGGCGCCCGACGGCGACGAAAGGACGATCAGGAGGCCGCGTCGCTGGCGGGTGGGCTGGTCCATGGCCGCTCTTGCTTCGGGCGGGCCGTGCCCGTCAAGCGACGGGATGGTGCAGCGCACAAAAATCCTCTTGAAATGGTGCGGCGCAATGCTTATTGTGCACTGCAGCAAATTCGGAGGAACTCATGATCGCAGACGAAACCAAGGTTGAAGCGCAGGCAGTTGCAGAAGCCGCCGCCGAAGCTCCGGCCAAGGTCGCCGAGACGATCGCCGACACGATCGAGACGGTCGCAAAGGACAGCGCCAAGGTCGCGAAGCGCACCCGCGCCGCCAATGCACGCCGCGTGAAGCGTGCCGCTGCCTCCCAGAAGACGACAACGAAGACCGCAATCAAGAGCGCGAGCAAGCCCGCGGCCCGCCGCACCGCTCGCAAGACCCGCAAGCCGGCGAAGGCCGCCGGCGCTGCGGCCCAGGAAAGGATCCACACGATGACCAAGACTGTTTTCAACGGCTTCGACGCCGTTCCCGCTTTCGCCCCGTTCCAGTCGATCCTCGCTGACGCCAACGAGCGCAGCCAGGAGCTGGTGAAGCGCAGCCAGAAGGTTGCCGAGGAGCTTGCTGACCTTGCCCGCGCCAATGTCGAAGCGGTTGTCGAGGCCGGCCGCGTTGCCGCCGAAGGCGCGCGCTCGATCAGCCAGGACGCCGTCAGCACCAGCCGCAACGGCTTCGAGCAGGCCGCGGACGCAATCCGTTCGCTCGCGGAAGCGAAGTCGCCGACCGAATATCTGCAGCTGCAGGGCGAGTTCGCTCGCGCTTCGTTCGACCGTGCGGTCGCCGAGAGCTCGCGCCTGACTGAGTCGTTCGTGAAGCTCGCCGGCGAAGCTTTCCAGCCGCTGTCGAACCGCGCGTCGGCCAACGCCGAGCGTTTCAATACCCTCGTTGCCTGACCCTCTCCCCTCCTAAGTCAGGGCAACGACTGTCGGCGGCCGCTCCTCGTAACGGGGCGGCCGCCATTTTTTTAGCGATTTGCTGCTAACAGCCCGCTTGCCGCGTTTTCGCGGACTGCCATATTTTAGGAAGCGATGATCGCGCGATTGATCAGGATGGCGGCCGGACCCGGCGGCGATGACGGCCTCGACGAAATCGAGACCGGCGTCGCGACGCGCACTCGGCCCA
>DATENV010000168.1:0-2171 GCA_035274805.1 Sphingomicrobium sp.
ATAACCTCAAGAGCGAGCTGTGGACCTTGCTGCTGCTCCGCGCGAGCGCGCTCGAGGACGGCAATCGGTGGCCCGAAGCGCGTGCCGCGCTGCAGCAGGCGCTGGCGATCGCGCCCGAGCAGCCGCTGCTGCTCAACTTCATGGGCTACGGTCAGCTCGAGCGCGGCGAGAACCTCGATTCCGCCGAGGCAATGATCCGCAAGGCGAGCGAGCTCGCGCCCGACGACGCCTCGATCACCGATTCGCTTGGCTGGGCGCAGTTCAAGCGCGGCAAGATCGGCGAAGCGATCGCGACGCTGCAGCGGGCCGCGGAAAAGGACCCGGACCAGGCCGAAATCCAGGAGCATCTCGGGGACGCGCTCTACCGGTCAGGTCGGCGCTATGAGGCGCGCTTCGCCTGGAACGCGGCGCTGGTCACCGCCGAGGACGAGATCGCGGCGCGCGTGAAGGCGAAGCTGACCGCCGGCCTGACGTCGGCCAACGCGGCTCCTTGAGCGCTCCCGCGCGAGAGATTGCCCCCGCCAAGCTCAACCTAGCGCTGCACGTCCGCGGTAAGCTGCCCGATGGGCGCCACGCGATCGAGACCGTCTTCGCCTTCTGCACGGAGGGCGACCGGCTAAGCGGGGATGGTTCCAATTCGATCGACGTGAACCTCACCGGACCGTTCGCGGGCGAGCTTGGCGAGATCGAGGACAATCTCGTTTTCAGGGCGGCCAATGCGCTCGCGGAGGCGGCGGGCACCCGGCAGGGCGCGGCGCTGACGCTCGACAAGCGGCTGCCGGTTGCGTCGGGGATCGGCGGCGGCTCGGCCGATGCCGCGGCGGCGCTGCGGCTGCTTACGTCACTGTGGGGCATCGACCCGAAACACGCGGAAGCGGTGGCGCCCAAGCTCGGGAGTGACGTGCCCGCCTGTTTGCTGAGCCTGCCGATGCGCGGGGAGGGAGCGGGGGATCGCCTGACGCCAGTAGATTTACCCGACGTGTCGGGAACGCCGGTGCTGCTCGTGAACCCGCGCGTCCAACTGTCGACCGCGGACGTGTTCGCGCGCTGGGACGGTGAGGACCGCGGGCCATTGGTGGATTGGCGAGCGGGCCGGAACGACCTCGAGCGGCCGGCAATCTCGCTCGTCCCGCAGATCGAGGCGGTGCTTGCCTGGCTGGGCCTGCAGCCCGGCGCCGAGTTCGTCCGCATGTCCGGTTCGGGCGCGACCTGCTTTGCGCTGTTCGACAGCGAGGAAGCACGCGACGCGGCGGCCGACGCGGTGCCGCGCGAATGGTGGCGCCTGGCGACCTTCCTGCGCTAGGGCGCTGGCGATGGCGCGCCCGATCCTCACCGCCGATGCGATGCGCGCGGCCGAGCAGCGCGCGATCGAGGCGGGGACGGGCGTCGAGCAGCTGATGGAGCGGGCAGGGGCGGCGCTGGCCGAGGCTGCCTACCGTTTCGCCGGGCCGATGCCGGCGCTGGTCCTGTGCGGCCCCGGCAACAATGGCGGCGACGGCTATGTCGCGGCGCGGCATCTGGCTGCGCGTGGGGTGGGGGTGCGCGTCGCAGCATTGGCCGAGCCGAAGAGCGAGGCTGCGCGATCGGCGCGGTCGCAGTGGGCGGGCGAGGTCGAGACGCTCGATGCTGCGACGGCCCGCGCGCCGCTGGTGGTCGACGCTTTGTTTGGAACCGGCCTGAAGCACGGCCTCGATACCGCTGTTTCAGAACAGCTTTCGCGGCTCTACGAAAATGCCATGGCGTCCATTGCCTGCGACCTGCCGAGCGGCATCGACAGCGACAGCGGCGCCGAGCTCAGCGCAATCCCGGCGTTCGACATGACCGTGACGTTCGGCGCGCTGAAGCCCGCGCATCTGCTGTTCCCGGCAATGCACAAATGCGGGCGGCTGGTGCTGGCCGACATCGGCATCGAGGCCAGGGGCGAGTGGCACGAGATCGCGCTGCCCGAACTTCCGCCGCTCGATCCCGGCGGCCACAAGTACGATCGCGGCCTGGTCCACGCGCTGGCCGGCACGATGCCCGGAGCCATCGCCCTGGCCGCGAAGGCGGCGGCGCGTGCGGGCGCGGGCTATGTGCGGGTCAGCACCTCGCGGCCGATCGACGGCTTGCCGTCCGCGATCGTCCAGATGGACCATGCGCCGGTCAACGACGAGCGGATCGGCTGCTTGCTG
>DATENV010000169.1:0-4985 GCA_035274805.1 Sphingomicrobium sp.
ATCATCGAATATGAGGGCGGCATCTGGCGCGCCGTGAAAATCCAGCACACCCAGCCGGGCAAGGGCGGCGCCTACATGCAGGTCGAAATGAAGAACCTGATCGACGGCCGCAAGACCAACGTCCGCTTCCGCTCCGCTGAAACCGTGGAGCGCGTCCGCCTCGATACCAAGGACTATCAATACCTCTATCACGACGGCGACATGCTCGTGTTCATGGACAAGGACAGCTACGAGCAGGTGTCGCTGCCGGAAGACTTGATCGGCGAGCCCGCGGCCTTCCTCCAGGACGGCATGGACGTGGTGATGGAGCTCTACAACGAGCGGCCGATCAGCGTTCAGCTGCCCGACCAGATCGAGGCGACCATCGTCGAGGCCGACGCGGTGGTGAAGGGCCAGACCGCGTCGTCGAGCTACAAGCCCGCAGTGCTCGACAACGGCGTCCGGGTGATGGTACCGCCCCACGTCACCAGCGGGACGCGGATCGTCGTCGATACCTACAACCGCGAGTACGTCCGCCGCGCGGACTAGAGATGGTTGCTCACTCCGGCCTGATCACCGTCATGCAGCGCGCCGCGCGCAAGGCGGCGCCGCGGTTAAGGCGCGACTTCGGCGAGGTCGAGCAACTGCAGGTCAGCCGCAAGGGCCCCGCCGACTTCGTGTCGATGGCCGACAAGCGCGCCGAGCAGACCATCGTCGAGGAGCTGCGCAGCGCGCGGCCCGACTGGGGAATGCTGCTCGAGGAAGGCGGCGAGATAGAAGGCAATCCCGACAAGCCGCGCTGGGTTGTCGATCCGCTCGACGGAACGACCAACTTCCTTCACGGCGTCCCGCATTTCTCGATTTCGATCGCGGTCGAGGAGAAGAAGCCCGGCGGGGGGACCGAGATTACCCAGGGCCTCGTCTATCAGCCGCTGACCGACGAGAGCTTCTGGGCGGAAAAGGGCAGGGGTGCCTGGCTCCAGGACGCGCGGCTGCGCGTCTCGGCCCGCCGCGACCTTGCCGACACGCTGATCGGCACCGGCATCCCCCATTGCGGGCGCGGCGATGCGGCGCGTTGGGCGAAAATTTACGAGGCGGTCGGACCCCATGTCGCCGCGGTCCGCCGGTTCGGCTCGGCCGCGCTCGATCTTGCCTGGGTGGCCGCTGGTCGAATGGACGGTTTCTGGGAAGATGACCTCGACCTATGGGACACCGCCGCGGGTGTGTTGCTGGTCCGCGAGGCGGGAGGGTTCGTGACCGATTATCGCGGTGCTGACCGGGCGTTCGAGCGCGGCGAATATGTCGCGGCCTCGTCGGCGATTCACTCCAAGCTACAGAAACTGATCGCGGGAGCGCTCCGCTGATCGGGCTCTCGGCCCTGGCTGCCGCGGCCGCCGTGCAGCCGCAGCCCCTGCTCACCATCGATCCGAAGCACCGCATCGTCGAAGGGATCGCCACTGACGGTTCGACGATCTGGGTCTCGAGCATCCTCGACCGGCAGATCCTGGCGTGCCGCGCCGGCTGCAAGAGGCTGGCGACCTTGCCCAAAGGGCTTCATCCGTTTGCGATCGCGTGGGACGCCCAGAAAGGCCGCTTGTGGGTCGCGGCGGACTGCCCGCCCGGCGTCGCCGGCATCAAGGCCTGCGAACGGGGCGCGCTGATCGCCCTCAGCAAGGCAGGTCGCGTCGTGACGCGCATTGCGCCGCCGTCGGGCAGCTTCCACCCGGGCGACGTCTCGGCGGCGCCCGGCGGGCTATTCGTCACCGACAGCCAGAATGGCGCGATCTACCGGCTCGCCAAAAGCGGCTACAGCCTGATGCCGGTGGTCGCGCCGGGCGTCGGCAAGAGCGGGCAGGGAAGCGCGCTCGACGCGGACGGGCGGAAGCTGCTGGTCGCCGACTACAGCCAGGGCGTCGGCATCGTCGATCTTGAAAAAGGCGCACGGACCATCCTGCCGCGCCCCGATGGCAAGCCGCTTCGCGGCGTCGACGGGCTCGTGCGGTGCGGGACGACCTATTACGGCATCTACAACGGCAGCTCGCTCGGCGCGCTTCTCGCCATCACGCCTTCCGCGACTGGACTCGCCTTCGAGCAATTGGCCAGCCTGCCCGACCCCACCCAGCTCGCTTATGACGGCAAGCGCCTGCTGGTCGTCGCGGATTCGGGCTGGGCGACGCTCGACAAACCGGGCTTCGTCCGGACTGCCGGTGCGACCGTCGTCGCCGTGCCGCTGACCGAGCATTGCAGGCCGCTTTGAGTTCCCTCTCCCGCAAGCGGGAGAGGTAGGGTGAGGGTCCGATTTCGCGGGTGAAACCGTCATTACCTCACCCCGCTCGGCTGCCGCCGAGTCGCCCTCTCCCGCTTGCGGGAGAGGGGTGCAGGCCCTAAAGCGCCGCCAAGTCTCGAGCCCCTGGAGTTTCCCTTGGCAAGCGTTGCCGCCGGCTACCTGCCGATCCTGCTGTTCCTGATCATCGCCGTGGGGCTTTCCGCGGGGTTTGTCGTGCTGCCGATGATCGTCGCGCGCTTCACCGGCGCGCACCGGCCCGACCCGGCCAAGCTTTCCGAATATGAGTGCGGCTTCCCCGCATTCGAGGACGCGCGCGCCGAGTTCGACGTCCGCTTCTACCTGGTGGCGATCCTGTTCATCGTGTTCGACCTCGAGGCGGCGTTCCTGTTCCCGTGGGCGGTCAGCCTCGACTTCACCCGCTGGAGCGGCTGGGTGGCGATGATGATCTTCCTCGTCGAGCTCGGCCTCGGGCTCGCCTACGCGTGGAAGAAAGGGGCGCTCGAGTGGGAGTGATGCTGCGCCCCAATGAAGACCGGATGCCGAGCGAGGAGGAGCTGACGCGCCTTGCCGGCCTCGTTCCGGGCGAGGTCGACCAGAAAAAGCTAATCGAGGTCCAGCAGTCGCTCAACGAGAAGGGGTTCATGGTCACGACGACCGAGGACCTGTTCACCTGGGCGCGCACCGGCTCATTGTGGTGGATGACGTTCGGCCTCGCCTGCTGCGCGGTCGAGATGATCCATGTGAACATGCCGCGCTATGACCTTGAAAGGTTTGGCGTTGCGCCGCGCGCGAGCCCCCGCCAGTCGGACGTGATGATCGTCGCCGGGACCTTGTGCAACAAGATGGCCGCGCCGCTGCGCCGGGTCTACGACCAGATGAGCGAGCCCAGGTACGTGATCTCGATGGGCAGCTGCGCCAACGGCGGCGGATACTATCACTACAGCTATTCCGTCGTGCGCGGCTGCGACCGGATCGTGCCCGTCGACATCTATGTTCCCGGCTGCCCGCCGACCGCCGAAGCGTTGCTCTACGGCATCCTGCAGCTCCAGCGGAAAATCCGCCGCGAAGGGACGATCGTTCGATAATGGGCGTCCAGCTCGCTTCGCATGTCCCGAAGATGGCTTCGGATGACGGCGTCGTGGATGCCGCGCGCAAGGTGCTCGGCAAGGCGCTGCTCGAAGCGCGCGAGCTGGTCGGCGAGGTCACGCTCACTGTGATCCGCGAGGAAATCGCGAGCGTCCTCAAGGCTCTGCGCGATACACCTGGCCTCGAATATCAGCAGCTAATGGAAATCGCCGGGGTCGATTACCCCGAGCGCCCCGAGCGGTTCGAGGTGGTCTATCACCTGCTGTCGCTGACCAGGAACCGCCGGATCCGCGTCAAGCTCTCGACCGACGAGGCGACGCCGGTGCCGAGCGTGACGAGCCTGTGGCCGGTCGCCGGCTGGCTCGAGCGCGAGGTGTTCGACATGTACGGCGTCGCCTTCAGCGGCAACGAGGACCTCAGGCGCATCCTTACCGACTATGGGTTCGAGGGCTATCCGCAGCGCAAGGACTTCCCGCTGACCGGCTATACCGAGTTGCGATACTCCGAAGCCGAAAAGCGCGTCGTCTATGAGCCGGTCGCGCTGCCCCAGGATTTCCGCACCTTCGACTTCCTGATGCCGTGGCAGGGCGCCGAATATGTCCTGCCCGGCGACGAGAAAGCGCAGCCCGAAGCGCCCGGCGCCCCGTCGCCTTTGCCCGCCACGGGCGCGGTCGCGGCCCCGAACGCGAAGACCCCGGTCACCACGCCGAAGACCACTGACGGACCGAGCCAGACCGGCGGCGGAGCGCCGGCGGACAAGCAGGCGACGAAGGAAGCGCGCAAGCCTCGCGCTGCAAAGGCCGCGAAGGAGGTCAGCAAGCCCGAGGCTGGGCCTGATCCCAAGCCGAAAAGCGCGGACCGGCGGCGGCCCGGCGGAGGCCCGGCATGACCGACACCCGCACCGAGCTTCGCCCGAACAAGCGCAAGGTCGAGGTCGCCGTCGGCGCCGGCGGCCAAGGCCCCGATCTCAGTGATCCGCTCGGCCAAGTGCCCACTGCGGGCGATGAGAAGATCAGCAACTACACGATCAACTTCGGCCCGCAGCATCCCGCGGCGCACGGGGTCCTGCGCCTGATCATGGAGCTCGACGGCGAGATCGTCGAGCGCGTCGACCCGCACGTCGGCCTGCTCCACCGCGGCACCGAGAAGCTGATCGAGTACAAGACCTACGCCCAGGCGCTGCCTTACTTCGACCGGCTCGATTACTGCTCGCCGATGTGCATGGAGCACAGCTTCGTGCTGGCGATCGAGAAGCTGATGGGGCTCGAGGTGCCGATCCGCGCGCAATATATCCGCGTGCTGATGGCGGAGCTGACCCGCATCTCCAACCACATGCTCAACCTCGGCAGCCACATCATGGACGTCGGCGCGATGACGCCCAACCTGTGGCTGTTCGAAGTGCGCGAGGACACGCTGCAATTCTACGAGCGCGCCTCAGGCGCGCGGATGCACGCCAATTACTTCCGCGTCGGCGGCGTCCGCTCGGATCTGCCCGAGAAGATGCTGGCGGACATGGGCGACTGGCTCGATCACCGGCTGCAGCTGTTCGAGGACGCCATCAGCCTGGTCGCCGACAACCGCATCTTCAAGCAGCGCAACGTCGACATTGGCGTGGTCGGCAAGGAGGACGCGA
>DATENV010000170.1:0-3384 GCA_035274805.1 Sphingomicrobium sp.
GAGGAGATCGGGGTGAATCTCGCGGTGTCGCTGCATGCGGTGACCAAGGAGATCCGCGACGAGATCGTCCCCCTCAACCGGAAGTACGGGATCGAGCAATTGCTCGAGGCTTGCGCAGCCTATCCGGGAGCGAACAACGCGCGGCGCATCACGTTCGAATATGTGATGCTCAAGGACAAGAACGACAGCGACGAGGACGCGCTCGAGCTGGTGCGGCTGATCCGCAAGTACAAGCTTCCGGCCAAGGTCAATTTGATCCCGTTCAACCCGTGGCCGGGCGCGCCTTACGAATGCTCCGACGACGATCGGATCCGCTCGTTCTCGAATATCGTGTTCGAGGCGGGCATCTCGGCGCCGGTGCGCACCCCGCGCGGGCGAGACATTGACGCGGCGTGCGGGCAGTTGAAAACTGCAGCCGAAAGAAAGAGGCGCGGCGCCGCTGCCGCCTAGGAGTCGCTCAATGTCTTTGATTGGCCGGTACATCGACCAGATCCTCCCCGTCGGGAGCATCACCGTGATTTGGGCCGACGGATCGCGGGAAACCTACGGCCGCGGCGGCGGCAAGCATCTCACGGTCAAGTTTCACGACCGCCGCGCCGCCCGCGAGCTGTTCCGCAACCCGCGCGTCAAGTTCGGCGAGCTGTACATGGACGGGCGGCTGACGGTCGAGGATGGGACGATCCTCGACCTGATCTCGCTGGTCATCGGCGCTAACCAGTGGGAGAAGGGCCGCAGCAAGGCGCTCGGCAAGGGCAAGGCCAAATGGCTGAAGCGCTTCTTCCGGCGCAACGACCCGCACAAATCGCGCCGCAATGTCGCGCACCATTACGACATCGGTAATGAGCTCTACGCGCTCTTCCTCGACGATGATCTGCAGTACAGCTGCGCCTACTTCACCGATCCCAACAACAGCCTCGAACAGGCGCAGTCGGACAAGAAGGCGCACATCGCCGCCAAGCTCGACCTGAAGCTCGGTCAGCGCGTGCTCGATATTGGCTGCGGGTGGGGCGGGATGGCGCTTTATCTGCACCAGGTGGCGAAGGTCGACGTGCTCGGCATCACCTTGTCGGAAGAGCAGCTCAAGGTTGCCCGCCAGCGCGCCAGTGATGCGGGCGTGTCGGATCATGTGAAGTTCGAGCTGATCGATTACCGCGAGCTCGACGGCCGGTTCGACCGCATCGTCTCGGTCGGCATGTTCGAGCATGTCGGCGCGCAGCATTATGTCGAATTCTTCGCCAAGTGCCGCGAGCTATTGACCGACGACGGGGTGATGCTGCTGCACACGATCGGCAAGCTCGGGGGCCCCGGCCTGCCCGACCCGTTCACCGACAAGTGGATTTTCCCCGGCTATCACCTGCCGAGCCTGTCGCAGATGTGCACCGCGAGCGAAAAGGTGAAGATGATCGTCAGCGACGTCGAGACGCTGCGGCTGCACTACGCCTACACGCTGCGCCACTGGCTCGACCGCGCGACCAGGGCGCGCGCCAAGATCGAGAAGCTGTACGACGCCCGCTTCTTCCGGATGTGGGAATTCTATCTCGCCGGCGGCGTCGTGATGTTCGAGAGCGGAGCGGCGTGCAATTACCAGGTGCAATATGTCCGCGATCGCAGCGCGCTGCCGATCACCCGCGACTATATGCTGGATACCGAGCGGCGCTACCGCGAGCTCGGCGGCAAGCCGGCACCGGCGGCGAAGAGGCCGCGCGGCGCCGGCCGTGCAAGCAAGGAACTGGAGCCCTCGGGCGCTTAGCCCTGACGACGCTCGATGCGCATCACCCGGACGTTGCGGTGCTCGTCGGGCGTGATCCTCCCGTCGTGGTTGGTATCGGCGCGGTCGAAATGGGCGAGCGCGGCGGCCTGCGCCTCGGCGAGGGTCACCCGCCCGTCATGGTTACCGTCGGCCATGTCGAACATGCGCCCGCCGAAGCCCATGCCCATGTGACGCATGCGCATTTTCGCGCCGGGCTTGCCGACCGCCGCCGGTCCGTGGCCGTCGCGCATCACGATGACGCGCTGCTCGCGGGTCTGGGCGTGCGCCGCAGTGAATTCCTGGCGGCTGATGCTGCCATCGCGGTTGGAGTCGAGCCGGTCGAACATCGCGCCGCGATCGCCGACATGGATGCCGCGCTCGGCAAGGCGCTTCCCGATGTCGCCGTGCATTGCCATCATCTTGCCGTGGCGAGCGCTGATCTCCTCGCGGGTCAAATAGCCGTCGCGGTTGGTGTCGAGCCGCGCGAAGAATTTGCCGACGTGCGCGGCGACGTCGTTCCGGGTCAGCGTCCGGTCGGACATGAACCTCGCCTGCGGCTGCGGCGCAGGCCGGGCCAGCGGGGCGGGCGTGGTGCCTTGGGCAACGCCGGGCGGCGGGGCGACCTGCGCAATCGCGGGCGCGATGCCGACTGCGAGAACGGCAACGGCGCCGCCGATCAATAGCTTTTTCATGTCATGCCTCCCTCGGTTTGAGGAACGCTAATCGATCGAAGCTTGCTGGCGATTGAACGGAAGCGAAACGACGCTCAGCGCCGGTAATAGGGGCGAACCTCGATCTCCCCCCATTCCCGCGGACTCCCCGGGCGCCGCACGCGTGCGAGTGCGGCAGGCATGTCGCCGTGGGGATCGAAAATTGCGCTCTGGCGCGTGACCAGCCAAACCGTCGGCACCTCACGGATCGACGCCTCTTGCGCGACGCCTCGCGCCTGCTCCGCTGTCAGCGAAACCACGGCCGGCGAACCGGCGCGGATCGGTCCCTTGAACTCGGTCGCCGGATAGTCACCCGGGATGCCGCGCGCCGGGATAGCGCTGCCGGCTTCGTGGAGTGGGAGCGCGCTGTCATTGGGATAAAGCCAGACCTGATCGCCGCGACGCACGTTTCGCTGGAGGTACGCGCCGACTTCATCCCACGGTTCGACCGCGGGCCGCAGTCCAGTCTGCACGGCGGCCGGCATGATGGTGATCGCCAGCGCCGCGGTCAGCGCGAACCGTTCGCGCGCGGAGTCGATCCTGGCAAGGGCGGCGGCGAGCGCGAGGTAGGCCGGGACCAGCGTCGGCGTCAGGGTGCGCGGCAGGAACACCGGCATCGCCAGCTGCGAGATCACGATCGCCAGGAGCGGCGGTCCCCACCACAACAGCAGGATCGCACGGTCGGCGTCCCAACCGCGCGTGCTGATGCTGGCCTGGACCGCGCGCTTGGCGAGCAGGAGCATCACCAGCGCGGCCGGAGCTGCGATGAAGGGCAGCGTCCCGAGCGGCACGGAAAACAGACCAACCAATTGGAGGAGCATGGCCGGCCGCCAAGCGAGCCAGCCCGTGCCCCAATCGCCGGCGCGGTTCAGCATCATCAGCAAGCAAGGCAAATAGGCGAGCGCGACGCCCGCGGCTATCGCG
>DATENV010000171.1:0-16965 GCA_035274805.1 Sphingomicrobium sp.
GGCCTGGAGGATCATGTAGTTGAACTCGAGGAACGTCATCGGCTGTTCGCGGTCGAGCCGCAGCTTGACGCTGTCGAAGGTCAGCATGCGGTTGATCGTGAAGTGCCGCCCGACCTCGCGCAGGAACGGGATGTATTCGAGCGCGTCGAGCCACTCGGCATTGTTGACCAGGACCGCATCGCCTGGCCCATCGCCGAACGTCAGCAGCCGTCCGAACACGCGGCGGATGCCGGCGATGTTGGCATCGATCTCTTGCGTGGTGAGCAGCTTGCGGCTCTCGTCCTTGCCCGAGGGATCGCCGACCTTGGTCGTCCCGCCGCCCATCAGCACGATCGGCCGGTGCCCGGCCTGCTGAAGCCGGCGCAGCAGCATGATCGAGACGAGGTTGCCGACATGCAGGCTCGGCGCGGTCGCGTCGAACCCGATGTAGGCGCTGACGGTCTCCCTGGCCGCAAGCGCATCGAGCGCCGCCGCGTCGGTTAGTTGGTGGATGTAGCCGCGCTCGTCGAGCAGCTTGAGCAGGGCGGAATTGTAGGACGTCATCGGTGCGCGGTTAGACTCGACACGCGTCTCTCACAACCGTTCGTCCTGAGCTTGTCGAAGGACTGTCCTTGGTCCTACCAAAACATATGAGCTTCTGGGCATACATGCTCCATTGCCGCGGCGGCTACTTATACGTGGGTCATACGGAAGACCTGGAGCGCCGTATCGCCGAACACCAGACTGGCATTGTGGCAGGATTTGCGTCGGATCATCGACCGGTCCAGCTGGTTTGGTCCCAAGAATTTGCCAGCCGATATGATGCTCTCGCGGCCGAACGACGCCTTAAAGGCTGGAGCCGCGCCAAGAAACTGGCGCTCATTCGCGGAGACTGGCCGCTGATATCGATGCTAGCGAAGGGAAGGACAGTCCTTCGACAAGCTCAGGACGAACGGATGTCCGGGGGGACATCCGAGAGGCCGAGCTCAGGACGAACGGATCAAGGGACATGAACCTTAACCTCGTGCCGCATCCGGCGACCCCGCCGTCAGGCCCGCCGTTCAAGGTCTGGGTCAACGTCGAGCATGCGGGCGCGCTGGGCGTGGTGGCGTCGACCAACATCTGGTTCGGGATCGGCGCGCCGGCTTCGCGGTTCGTCGTCCCGGCGCCGGCCGAAGAGCCCGCCCGCGCCGAGGACCTCTGGGAAACGACTTGCTTCGAAGCATTCCTGCGTGCGCCCGGCGACGATGCCTATCGCGAATGGAATTTCGGGCCGTCGGGCAATTGGGCCGCGTACGATTTCGCGTCGCATCGCGACGGGAGGACCGACGCCGAGGTCGCGCCGCCCTATGTTCGCGTCGAGGACAATATGACCTGGTGGGCGGTCGGAGCGACGATTCCGGTCGATGCCGAGGTGACCTGGACGTTGGGCCTGTCTGCGATCATCGAGCAGCAGGACGGCACCAAATCCTATTGGGCGCTTGCCCATCCGCTGGGCGATAAGCCTGACTTTCACGACCCCGCTTGCTTCGTCGCGCACCTGCCGTAAGCAGCGGCAATGACCCTATTCGGTATCGATCGGCTGCTCGCCGAGCCCGAGCTTCGTCGTCCGCTCGAGGGCCAGCGCGTCGCGATCCTCGCGCATCCCGCATCGGTCACCCGCGACCTCACCCATAGCGTCGATGCGCTCGCCGCGGCGGGCCTGAAGCTCACCGCGGCGTTCGGTCCACAGCATGGCCTGCGCGGCGACAAGCAGGATAATATGGTCGAGTCCGACGACTTCACCGATCCGGTGCACCAGATCCCGGTGTTCAGCCTCTACGGCGAGGTCCGCCGCCCGACCGGCCAGTCGCTCGGGACCTTCGACACGATCTTGATCGACCTCCAGGACCTCGGCTGCCGGATCTACACCTTCATCACGACCTTGCTTTACGTGCTCGAAGCCGCGGCCGAGCACGGCAAGAGCGTCTGGGTGCTCGACCGGCCCAATCCAGCGGGGCGGCCGATCGAGGGGCTCACGCTGCGACCGGGCTGGGAGAGCTTCGTCGGCGCAGGGCCGATCCCGATGCGTCATGGGCTGACGCTCGGCGAGCTCGGCCGCTGGTTCGTCGACCACTTCGAGCTCGACGTCGACTATCGCGTGATCGAGATGCAGGGGTGGGACCCAGACTCAGCACCCGGCTTCGGCTGGCCGCCCGAGCGGGTGTGGATCAACCCGAGCCCGAATGCGGCCAACCTGAACATGGCGCGCGCCTACGCCGGCACGGTGATGCTCGAAGGCACGACGCTGAGCGAGGGCAGGGGTACGACGCGCGCCCTAGAATTGTTCGGCGCGCCCGATCTCGAGCCGCGCAAGATCATCGCCGAGATGGAGTCGTTAGCTCCCGATTGGCTCGCCGGCTGCAAGCTGCGCGACATCACTTTCCAACCGACGTTCCACAAGCACGCCGGCGAGATGTGCCGCGGCGTCTTCATCCACGCCGAAGGACCGTTCTACGACCACGAGGCGTTCAAGCCGTGGCGCCTCCAGGCGCTGGTCTTCAAGGCGATCCGGCGGCTTTATCCCGACTACGACCTGTGGCGCGATTTCCCCTATGAATATGAGTTCGACAAGCTGGCGATCGACGTTATCAACGGCTCGCCGCTGCTGCGCGAGTGGGTCGACGATGCCGGGGCCGTGCCGGCGGATTTAGATGCCGTGACCACACCCGACGAGCGCGACTGGGAAGAGCAACGGCAGGCCCATTTGCTTTATTAGTGATCGCCGGAGCCTCGGCTCGCCCATCGTGATGGTTGTCGCGAACCGCGCCGGTGATGTGTTACGGGAAACTTCGCCACGCTTGTCTTTATGCCAGAAAGGCTGGGTTTTGGCGGGAGATGCCCTTCAGTCTGTGCTGGATGAGGCGACGCTCAACGCGTGGTTCTGCACCGAGGTGCTGCCGCTTGAGCGAGCGCTGACGAGTTTCATTCGCCGGAATTGGCGCGTGGCGGCCGACGTGACTGACCTTCGGCAGGACATTTATGAGCGAGCGCTGGCGGGTGCGCGACCGGCAATCCCGACCCATACCCGCCGTTACCTCTTCACGGTGGCACGCAACCATCTGATCAATTGTGCGAAGCGCGGACAGGTCGTTTCGATCGAGCTGGTCGCTGATACTTCCGCGCTCGACCTGGAGTCCGACGCATTTGGAACCGAACGCCAGCTGACCGCTCGCGAGGAGCTGCGGCGCACCCAGCAGGGCCTCGATCAGCTTCCGCCCCGTTGCCGGGAGGTGATTTGGCTACGAAAGGTTGAAGGCCTCTCGACCCGCGAAACCGCCGAGCGGCTCGGCATCGGCCTCGACACGGTTGAAAAGCAGATCACTCAGGGCATGCGGGCCCTGGTCGATTTCATGCTTGGTGGAGACGGGAAGATCCGTCGTCCGCTCTATGCGCGCCGCCGCTCCCGGAGCGAGTTGCGATGAGCCGAGCGCAGCAAATCGAAGAACGGGCGGCGCTGTGGGTGCTGCACCGCGAGGAGCCGTCCTGGTCCTCCACGGATCAGGCCGAGCTGGATGAGTGGCTCGCGCAATCGGACGCGCACAAGGCCGCATTCTGGCGCATCGAAGCCGGCTGGCGCGCCGCGGACCGCATCGCGTCGCTCGGCACTCCGCTGCTGCCTGTGCGGAGACGGTTTGATGAGCTTTCCTGGGGAAAGCCACTGGCCCTGGCAGCATCGCTCGTTCTGGTGTTCACCTTTCTCCTTCCGCAATGGCCCCACGCGTTCGGTGGCGCGCCGCAACCGGCACAAATGGAATATGCCACCCCGATCGGCGGCCACCGGATTGTGAGCCTGCCGGACGGAAGCCGGATCGAGCTCAACACGGATACGGCGATCAGGGCCGTCGTGGACGATCGCGGCCGTGCAGTCTGGCTCGACCGCGGCGAAGCTTTTTTCGAAATTGCCAGGCACCGGGGTCGCAAATTCCTGATTTACGCGGGTCCGCGGGTGATCACCGTTCTCGGCACCAAATTCTCGGTTCGGCGCAGCCCCAGCGAGGTCGTTGTCGCGGTGGTCGAGGGGAGCGTCAGTGTCGATTCTGCGGCGGCAAACGCGCCTGACCGGCATGCAACCGTCACTGCCGGGGACGTGGCAATCGCCAGCGGTCGGAGCACGTCGGTGACGAACTCCGCCGAAGCGGTGCGGCAACAGCTCGTATGGCGCAGCGGGCGATTGGTGTTCGACGGTATTCCGCTCGTCGCGGCGGTCGAACAATTCAATCGCTATAATCAGAAGAAGCTGGTCATCGGCGATCCGGGGCTCACGGGGCTGCTCGTCGCCGGCAGCTTTTCAGCAAGGAACATCGACGCGTTCGTGCAGCGGCTGAGGGCCGATTACAGCCTTGACACACGGGACAGCTCAGGTGGTGTCGTTTTGACGGGCAGGCAAATGGCCAGCCGGGGCTCGCTCGGACCGGTGAGATCCTCCCTGATCGCGCCTCGACCCAAGAACGTCATTGACGAGCGCTGGGATGGATGCCGGTTGGGCCGGTCCGATTGCGCCGTCGTTCCGCTCGCGCCGGTTAGCGCGTCGAGCCCCATGCCGGACCGCGAGAAGGCGTTGCGTGACGCGAGCAACTGGGACGTGCTCCACAAGCTCTATCCTCCGCGCGCGCTTGCCGGGCGCGAAGAGGGACTGGTCGGATTCACCGTGAAGATCGATGCGGGCGGCAACCCGACCTTATGCAGGATCACGCACAGCAGCGGCCATCCACTGCTCGATCTCGAAACCTGCCAGCTGATCATGGTGCACGCGACGTTCAAGCGTGCCGAAGGCCTGAGTCGTTCGCAGCAGCGGTCCTACGAGGGCGTCGTAAACTGGAAGCTGCCGACCCCTGTCCAACCTGCCGCCACTGCTGCTCCCCAGCGCATCGCTCAGGCCGCGCCTCCCGAACCCCTGGTTTGCAAGAGGATCCCGAAGACCGGCTCCAACGCTGCGTTCGAGCGTCGATGCATGACCAAGTCCGATTGGCAGCGCGCGTCCGACGACGCGAAGAACGTCTGGGATCGGTTGCGTTCGGACGGTGCCAGTTGCGCAGCCTCTGCAGCCGACTGCCGCTAATCTGAGCTAACCCCGCGAGCACCCGCTTGCTTGGCGCAACGGCTGATTGCGCTCGTGCCGTTACGGCTTTTCGCTGGCTGGCTGTCATCCCATTCGGAGCGTGAGCATTGCAGAAAGGGATCGAGCATGCGGTTGGAGCGAGTTCTCGGGGTTGCGCTTTTCGTCGCCGTACCGGCGTGTGCCGAGGCATCTAATCCGCCTGCGTCTGCGACTGTTTCCCCGCCGTCTGCGACTGCTCCCGCGGTAACGACCAATGATAGCGGGAAACCCGCCAAAGCTCCCAAACTGATTTGCAAGCGCGTTCCAGTAGTGGGTTCGAATGTCGGCACCGAACGAGTATGTGTGCCGCGGAACGATGTGCGTAAGACCGGCGAGTCCCGCGCACAGGATCTGCGTGGCAGGAACAGCGCCAACAACGGCAATTGATCATAGGGCATGCGGGCGCCATTTGGCTCTTTGAGGGGATGCGGGATGAAACAATCGGTCCTACTATTTGCCGCCAGTCTGATGCTCACCGGGCCGGCCATTTCCGCCGAACAGACGCCGACGCAGAACGCAATCAACTGGGACATCTTCCAGAAGCTTTATCCGAAGCGCGCGCTTGCCGCGCGCGAGGAGGGCGCGGTCGGGTTCATCGTGACGCTCGACAACAAGGGTGACGTTACTCGCTGCCAGGTAACGCACAGCAGCGGCCATCCCCTGCTCGATCAGGAGACTTGCCAGATCATCACACTGCACGCGCAATTCAACGCGGTCCCGTCGCTTAGCCCTTCCCAGACGAGGACTCATGAGGGCTTGATTGCGTGGAAGCTGCCCGCGAGCACTACCGTGCTGGAGCCGCCGAAGCCTGTCGTGATGGCAAGCGCGCCAGAAACGGTCGTCTGCAAGCGGACCACGCGCGTCGGCACGCTCGCCGGGTTCGAACGGACCTGCATGACACCCGCGGAATGGGCCAAGCAGTCCGACTACCAAAAGCAGATGTGGGACGAAGTGCAGGGCAGGAAAGGAGCCACCTCCGGCCTGGAGCCCGGGGGCGATCGCAAACCATGTGTTTCAGGGCTCATGAGTTGCTAATCAAATGACGACGTCAGCATGTTTCACCCCTTGATTCGTCGTAAACTGCTGTGCACGACCTCCGGTCTGCAAGCACCTTGTTCGCGGAGTAAGAAATGATTGCTTTACGCTCGATTATCGCGGCAAGCCTGCTGGTCGCTGTTCCCGGCTTCGCACAGGCGCCCGACCCGAAGGCCGCGCAGAATGCGTCCAATTGGAATATTTTCCAGAAGCTTTATCCGCCGCGCGCAATCGCGGCCCGTGAGGAAGGCGCCGTCGGCTTTCGCGTCACCATCGATGCGAAGGGCCTCGTGACCGGTTGCGAGGTGACGCACAGCAGCGGTCACCCGCTGCTTGATCAAGAGACTTGCAAGATCATCACGATGAACGCCGAGTTCAAACCGGAAACCGGCCTCAGCGGTTCGCAGGTGCGGACGCGCGATGGTGTCATCGCGTGGAAACTGCCCGACAGCAAAACCGCGCTGAACGCTCCCAAGGCGCTGGCTAACGCATCGGAGCTCGACAAGGTCGTCTGCAAGAAATCCGTGCGGACCGGGACCGTCGGTGCGGTTGAGCGTACCTGCATGACCAAGCGCCAGTGGGCCCGTCAGTCCGATGAAGAGCGGGAGATGTGGGAAGACATCCAGGGCAAGAAGGGTGCCACTCACGGCAACTGAGCCTGCGTTTCGCGCTTCGCCGGCGTGGTTAACGAAGAAGTAGCACGTTCGCGCTTATCCCTGCTCCACGTCTTGGGCTGGGAGCGCGCCGTCGATGGCCACGCAGGGTATCGAGCAAGTCACGGAAAATGCCATTCGCGCCGTCGCGCGCGATTGCGGATCGCTGTCGATGGAATGCAGCGACGTCTCCGGTTACGTTCAGGGCGTCGCCAGCCGCATTGCCGAGCATATGAAGATGCTCGACCAGCTCGAGGAAGTCACGACGCGGCTGCTGGGCGACCAGGGGCGCGTCTCGGACTCGACCGATGAAGCAAGGCTCCTGTCCGAGCAGGCCAAGGCCAAGCTCGATGCGGGCCGCGAGGCGATTGAAGGCACGATCGACGGCTTCAAGGGGTTGACCGACCTCATCGTCCAGCTCGGCGAGCGCATGGCCGGCTTCGCCTCGGCGATGAACCAGGTGCAGACAGTCTCCTCGACCATCGAAACGATCGCCCGCAAGACCAACATGCTGGCTTTGAACGCCACCATCGAGGCGGCGCGCGCCGGCGATGCCGGCCGCAGCTTCGCGGTGGTTGCCGCCGAGGTGAAGAAGCTGGCCCATGACACGCGCGCGGCGACCAGCCAGATCGCCTCGACCATCGGCGAGCTGACCCGTGAGGCCGGCGCGGTCACGACCGAGATCAAGACCGGCGTCGAGCGTAGCCGCGCCGCGCAGTCGGGCTTTGGGATGATCAGCGACACGGTGCGGGAAGTCAGCGAGATCGTCGGCATGGTCGACCGGCAGACCGAAGGCATCGCCCACTCGACCAGCATGATCCAGACGAGTGTCGACCGGGTGAAGGCCGGGCTCACCGATTTCGCCGCCGACGCGCGCGAAAACGGCCGCGAGCTGCTCACCGCCGAGAAGCGCCTCGCGCACCTCGAGATGTTGTCGAACACCATGCTCGACACGCTCGCCAATTCGGGCGCCGAGATCGACGACACGCCGTTCATCCTGAAGGCGCAGGAGACCTGCCGGCGCATCCAGGCGGCGATCGAAAACGCCATCGACGACGGCGAAATCAGCCTCGAGGACGTGTTCGACCGCGACTATAAGATCGTCGAAGGCACCAATCCGGTGCAGTACGACGTCCGCTTCAACGACGCGGCCGACCGGCTCGTCCGCCCGATCCTCGACCGCACGAAGTCTGGCGACAACCGCATCATCGGTTCCGCGATCGGGGACATGAACGGTTATCTGCCGACGCACCTGTCCGAGCGCAGCCACCCGCAGGGTCCGGACCCGGTCTGGAACGACGAGCACAGCCGCAACAAGCGCATTCTGATCGACGACACCACGCGCATGGCGCTCGCGAGCGAGAAGCCGGCGACGCTGGCGACCTACCGGATGGAGCTCGGGGACAAGTTCATCCCGGTCAAGAACGTCTTCGTTCCGCTGTGGATCAAGGGCCGCCGCTGGGGGAATTTCGAGCTCGCTTACCGCGACGATTGAGGTCGAAAACTGGCCCTCAGCCGGGTCGAATGCTTCCCGAAAGCTTACCCGGCCATAAACCTCCTCTTTACGCCCTTGCGTTAGGACGAACTCGATAAGGCTCCGCCTGACGTCAGGACGAGGGGAGAGGAATTGGCGATTAACGGGTCCGTCGGCCAGCAAAAATCCCCGCAAAGCCGTGCTTTGGCGGGTGGGCAGGCGGCCAGCGTTGCCGAAGCCCAGCTCGCGCGCGTTGCGGGCGAGGGCTGCGCTCGCCATTCGTATCTCAATTCGCTTCTCGAAGCCTCGGGCCGCCATTCGGGCCGCGATCTTGCTGACGCGGTGCACCTGCTGTGCAGCCTTCACGGGCGCTACCCGGGCCTGATCGAGCTTGCGCTTCAACGCTGCCCCAAGGGGTCCGTGCACGACTGGCTGAGCCGCGCCTCGGAAGGATTCGAGCGCGAGCGGCTGTTCCTGGTGCGGCTGACTTCCGCCGTTGGACCGATGCCGAGCACGCCCGGCGCCGCCGAGACCGAATCTAGCCTGGTCGCCGCGCGCCACGCGTTGGAAACGCTGGCGATGTCGGAGCGCAACGGCTGTCCGCTCGGCGCGGCGACCGCGCTGGTCGGCGACTGGTGGCCGATTCGCCGCCTGCTCGATCGCGCGGCGACCCGTGTCAGCATCGAATCGCCGGCGCCGTCGCTGCCCGATGAGGCGTCGGTCGTCGCGGTTATCGAGCGTGGCTCGGAGACGCCGTCGAGCGCCCGGGCGCTCGCCTTCGGCGGCGAGCAACTGCTGCTCCAGCACCGCGCCTTGTTCGACCTGCTCGAGGCTCGGGCCGAAGCCCGCGGCGAGTTCTAAGCCGCTTTCGCCAGCTCGCGCTGCTCGTTGGCGGCGACTGGCTCTTCGTGCGGCACAACGGTTTCCGGCTTCGCCTTCGGGAACAGCAGCCGCGATGCCAGGACCACCAGGCCGAGCGCGAAATAGGCCGCGATGGCCATCGTCGGGCTGTAGATCACCGAAGCCGCGAACGGAATCCGCAGCAGGACCGGATTGAAACCGAAATCCTCGCCAATCGCCTCGCAGACACCCAAAATCGTGTGCGACCGCAGCGGGAGGGCGACCTGATTTTCCTGCGCTTCCATTTGCTCACTCCATTGGCAAAACTTGTACGCATTACTGAGCAAGAGCTGTGCCAGTCGGAAAAGTGGCGACATTCCAGTGACTTGGCGGATCGTAACCTGTCAGGGTTCGCAATCCGCGCCATCTTTCCGGCCCATCAGTTGGGAATTTGCACCTCATGCTGCAAGTGCGATATTGCATTGCAGCACTTGAACAGTGTCGGTTCAGCGACGATCTGCTAGAGCGCGCCGCGATTTGAGGAGCTGGTCCCGTGATGCGGATCATGATGAAGTCGAAGATTCACCGCGCGACGGTGACTCAGGCCGACCTCCATTATGTGGGCTCGGTCACGCTCGATGGTGCGTTGATGGAGGCCGCCGACCTGCTCGAGGGCGAACAGGTGGCGATCGTCGACATCACCAACGGCGCCCGCATCGAGACCTATGTGATCCCGGGTCCCCGCGGCAGCGGCGTTATCGGCATCAACGGCGCCGCGGCGCACCTCGTCCACCCCGGCGACCTGGTGATCATCATGAGCTACGCCGTTCTCGACGACGCCGAGGCACGGGCGCTGAAGCCGCGCGTGGTCCATGTCGACGAGCAGAACCGCGTGGTGAAGATCGGCAACGATCCCGCCGAGCCGGTGCCCGGCAGCGATCAGGTCAGGGGCGACCTGCTGACGGCGAGATAGGCGCTATCATCAGCCGCCACGGCGGCGGCAGATAGTCGGTCGACATATAATAATAGAACAGGCAGCGGCCCGACGCGGTGCGGTTGACGCCCTTGGCGATGCCGAAGGCGATGCCGCCGCTGAACACCGGCCCGCCGCTGTCGCCAGAGATACAGCCTGGCCCGCGCACGGTCACCCAGGTCGGCGAGCAGGGACCGCCACACAGCGCGCCCGGCGGCGCATAGTCGGTTAGCTCGACCGTCGCGCAGCTGTAGCCCGAGCTTTCGCCATAGTGGCAGACGAACTCGCCCGCCCGCGTGCTTGCGGCATTGCGCCAGCTGAGCAGCCGTCGGAGCGCCCCGGCGCCGCGGTTGGAATAGAACAGCGGCGCTACCGCCTGCGGGCTGAGGTTCACCTGCACGTCATGGTAGCCCAGCCCCCATTGGCCACCGAACGCCAATGCGACGGTGTTGCCGTCGCGGTCGATGTAGGTCAGCTCATCCGGGCAATGCGCCGCGGTGGCGACGCCGGTGCGGGTGCCGTCGGTGACGACGAAGCCGCTGGTGCAGAGGTTCAGACGTCCCGTGACACTGCTGATGCCCTCCACCCGGCCGCCACCGTCGACGCCGAGGTTGGATTCGCGCAGCTCGTTCACCACGACGCGCACCGGCGCGCCGCCGACCCGTTCGGCACGTGCGCGGATTGCCTCGAGACCGAAGCGCTGGGCGTCGGCGCTGGTGACCAGCAGGACCACTTCGCCGGAGCGTTGGTCGTACCCCGCGCCGCGCGCGTTCGGCAGGTCGGTCCGAAAGTCGATCAAATGCTTGCGCAGCGCGGCGATTGCCTCGGCGTGCGTCGCCCTGGCGCCGGTCCTGAAGACGATCGGGACCCCGGCCGCAGAGCGCTCGGCCACCGGGTCGCTTCCGGTCAGCAGCACGACGATCCGATATTCAGGCGAGTGCTCGATCGAAACGCCGGCCAGCCGCGGTGCAAACTCGCGGGCGATCGCATCGGTCGCCGCGACGCTGGCCTGCTGTGCCCGTAGCCTCCGCAGCGCCTCGTCCGGTGCGACGCCGAATTGCGCGGCATATTGGATTGCGTCGTCACCCAGCGCTTCGACTTGCGTCTGGACGGGCTGCGCCGACGCCGCCGTCGCAATCGCAAGCCAACAGGCAAGGAACCATCGCATCGCGCGCCAGTCATCCCCATGTTAGGGGCGCACCGCAAGGAGGACCCATGGCCACCACCGTTTCCGCCTTCGACTTGACCCCGCCCTCGGAAGACCAGTTCCGGGAGCTCGCCGCACAGCTATCCGACGAGGAACGCCGCGTTCTGCTCGAACATGGCACCGAGGCCCCGTTTTGCGGCGTTTTCCTGAACGAGAAGCGGCCGGGGACTTTCACCTGCCGGTTGTGCGGGCTGCCGCTGTTCCATGGCGGCACCAAGTTCGAGAGCGGCACGGGCTGGCCGAGCTTCACCCGGCCGTTCGCCGAAGGCCACCTACAGACCATTCGCGACACCAGCTATGGCATGGTCCGAACCGAGATCGTCTGCGGCCGCTGCGGATCGCACCAAGGCCATGTCTTTCCCGACGGGCCGCCGCCGACCGGCGAGCGTTATTGCATCAACTCGGTCAGCCTCGACTTCACGCCTCAGGGCGAGCGGCTGCCCGACAAGCTCGGCCGCGGCGCGCCCGAAGGCGAAGCGGAGGCGGTGAGTGGCTGATCCGCGTCGTTTCGCCCAGCCTCTCCCGTTCCTCCTGCTGTTCCTGTTTATGGTCGTGTCGGCGGTGATCGGCGGGGTCGTCGCCCGGTTTCTCCCCATCGGCGGCGAGGAAGCGCCGGCGCTGCGCGTGCTTGCCGCGCCCACCGACGACAGCCTCGCGCCCCTGGTCCGCAAGACCTCGCCGGCGGTGGTCAACATCGCCGTCCTCCAGCCGTCGCCGGCAGAGCAGAACCCGCTGCTGCAGGATCCATTCTTCCGGCGTTATTTCGGCGTGCCCGACGCGGCGCTGCAGCCGGCTATTGCTGCGGGGTCCGGAGTCATCGTCGACGGTGAGCGCGGCTTCGTCATCACCAACTTCCATGTGATCCGCAACGCCCAGGCGATCCAGGTCATCCTGAAGGACGGCCGCAAATATTCCGCCCAGCCGCTCGGCGCCGCGCCGAGCCTCGACCTCGCCGTGCTCAAGATCGGCGCGAAGGGGCTGCCGACCCTGCCCCTCGGCGACAGCGGCAAGCTCCAGGTCGGTGATTACGTGGTCGCGATCGGCAATCCGTTCGGGCTTGGCCAAACGGTGACCAGCGGCATTGTCAGCGCGACCGAGCGGCCGCTTGGGCAGGGCGATTCGCGGCGTTTCATCCAGACCGACGCGCCGATCAATCCGGGCAATTCGGGCGGCGCCCTGATCAGCCTTCACGGAGAACTGGTGGGCATCAACTCGGCGCTGTTCAGCCCGAGCAGCAGCGAAAGCGGCGCCGGCAATGTCGGCATCGGCTTTGCGATCCCGAGCAATGTCGTGAAGCGGGTGCTCGCCGAAGCCGAGCGGGCGCCCCTCGAATAAGCGCGGCGCTAGCTCCGGCTGTCCCGGCCCGAATGGTAGTAGTCGATGCGGATCCGCACCCGCGAGCCGATCAGCTGGCGCCCGCCCTTGCGCGGCGGGCGAACGCGGAACTGCCAGGCGGCCTGGCGCACCGCGCTTGCGAGATGCGATCCCGCCGGCTCGTTGGCGAGCTCGATGCAGTCCTCGACGCGGTTGCCTGCGACGGTCTTGCAGGCGATGAGGCCGTAGCCCGCGGGCGCGTTCCTCGGGAGGTAACCGGCAAGCTCGGCGTCGGTCGGTTCGCGCGCCCATTGGGCGGCGTACAGCGCTTCGCCATTCGGGCCCTGGCCGACCACTTCGCTGTCGCCGGCGCTGCCCGACCCTGCCGCGGGGAGCTTGCCGATATCGGACGCCGCCATCTCATCGCGGCTCAACTCGAGCCATGGCGTCGGCTTGGTCGACGGCTGGGGCGGCGGAGCGATGGTCGGTTTGACCGGCAGCACGATCGGCGGGGGCTTGGGCACGGGCCGGTCGGTATCGACGCGCGCACGCTGGACGCGCCGCTCGCGTGAGGGCGTCGGCGATGCGCTTTTCGATCGCGGAAGCAGATCGATGACCGTGCCGCGCAGGGTCTTTTGGGCCGGCGGCGGGATGATGCCGAGAGTCATCAGCACCAGCAGCAGCACCAGGTTGAAGCCGAGCGCCAGCGCGAACCCCGACAGGCGCCGCCGGAGCGGCGGACGAGCATAGGGCGAGGGGAGACGATAGGTTGCCAAGACTGTCCGGGAATGCGTCGCGTGTAGCGTGGAAATAGCGGGTTTGCAGGTGAACGGGGAGTGAAACCTTGACCTTGCCGCGGCCTCGGTGCCGGTGCGAGGGAGCCGCCGATGGACATTCGCGACGTCCAAGAGAGCGATGCCGAGGCGATCGCCGCGATCTACGGCTACCACGTGCTCAACGGCACCGCCTCTTATGACCTGGATCCGCCGCCGGGCGAGTTCCACCGCGACAAGATCCGTCGAATCCAGGCCACAGGCTGGCCGTTCATCGTGGCCGAGGCGGATGGCGGTCTCGCCGGCTATGCCTACGTCACCCAGTTCCGCGATCGCGCCGCCTATCGCTTCACCGCCGAGGACAGCATTTACGTCCATCCCGGCGCGATGCGCCGCGGCGTCGGCAAGGCGCTGCTCGACGAGCTGCTGAAGCGTTGCGGGACGTTCGGCTTCCGCACCATCATCGCGGTGATTGGCGGCGCTGAGCCGGCGTCGATCGCGCTCCATGCGAAATGCGGCTTTCGCGAAGCCGGCCGGCTCCATGCTGTCGGCTGGAAGCAGGATCGTTGGCTCGACAGCGTGTACATGCAGATCGAACTGCCCGGCTGGCACTTTCCGCGCGATGCGATAAGCTGAGGACCCTGATGATCGCGTCTCTGATCCTCGCCGCCGCGCAGGCCTCAACGCCCGGCATCGCCGTCACCAACTCACCACCCCCTCGGATCATCGCTGTCCCGGTCGAGGTTGGGCCGCCGATCTACGCCGTGCCCCGGGCGCCCTCGGTGCCACCGCCCCCCGCGCCGAATATTGTCCGAGGCCCACAGGAGCGCGGAACGATCCAATCCTATTTCTCGGTCGACGATTACCCGTCGGCCGCACTGGCAATGCGCGCGCAGGGCGCCGTCGGCATTCGGCTGACCATTGGCGCGAACGGCCGGGTCATTGGCTGCGCGATTACGCGGTCGAGCGGCTCGCCGGTGCTCGATTCGGCAACGTGCAACCTCATCCGTCGTCGCGCGCGCTACACTCCGGCGATGGACAGCAACGGCAATTCGATTGTCGGCACGATCGACCAGCACATCGAGTGGAAGCTGCCGCCGCGCTGACGCCTATCGCGCGACCCGGGCCTTACAATTTCGACCGAAAGCGTCCATATGGCCCCTGCTACTAGTCGCAAATGACGGTCTTTGGTGCTTTGCGGCTCCTCATTCCTTCTCTTGTCGCTCCTAGCGCTGAAGGGGTCGACGTTCGGCCTCGCACAACGAAGGAATGATCAAATGCCAATCGGCACAGTCAAATTTTTCAACGAATCCAAGGGCTACGGCTTCATCGCGCCCGATGGCGGCGGCAATGACGCGTTCGTCCACATCAGCTCGGTCGAGCGCTCGGGCATGCGCACGCTGCGCGAGAACCAGCGCATCGGCTACGACCTGCAACAGGACAACCGCGGCAAGATGAGCGCCGTGAACCTGAAGTCGGCCGAGGAGTCGACCGCTGCTGAAGGCGAGACCGCCGAGCAGCCGGCGGAAGGCGGCGAGTCGGCCGACGAAGCCTGATTTGGCGACGAGGGAGAGACGTTCGAACCCGATGGTGAACAGCTCCAACCTCAATTTCTACCTTGCCCGCGTCGAACAGGCGCGGGCCGAGGCGGAAGCGGCAACGCTCGACCACGTGCGCGAGCGTTGCCGCCGCTCCGAAGCGGCCTGGACGGCGCTCGCCGACCGAGCCTTGCGTTCCGAACGGCTGCGGGTCGAGGAAGCCAAGCGCAAAGCCGACCAGGCGGCGGTCGAATAGCGGCCTTCCGCCGCGCGCAGCGTTCGCTTGTGCGCATATAGTATGTTAGGATGACAAATCGCGCGCCATCGTATCGTAGGCATTCGCGCGGCTGAGAGACCGGTTTCGTGCTCCCGCTTACCCGATGGAGCACTTGCTTGAACCCCGAACAGCCCCCCAAACCCACGCGTGACCGCAAGGACACGGCCGAAAGCCTGCGCGAGCAAGCCGCCTCGTGCCGCCGGCTTGCGACCGCGGCCCGGACCCGCGCCGGCACGAGCTCGCTCGACGCCCTTGCCGAGCATTTTGACGAGCAGGCCCGCAAGATCGATCCGTCGAGCCAGCGCCGATGAGCCGCGTCGTCCATCTCAACCTCGACGAAGGTGTGGTCGTCATCCGCTGCCTGTCCGAAAAAGTCGGCGTGTCGGCGATCGAGCGCCTGCCGAGCGGCGGCGTCCGACTGGTGTGCAACAGCAGCACCGGCGCCGAATTGATCCGCCGCAAGCTCAAGCGCTACGTCATCGCAGGCGAAGTGACCCGCGAGCGCTACCGGCCCGTCAAGCCGCTCTGGTAGCGGGCGCCACCGCTCAATCCCCCGGCCTTGGTTGGCGCAGGGTCCTTCCGCTTTGATCTCTTCGTGAGCTTCGCTCGCCTGCGCAGTATTCGGCGCAGGGTGCCGACCAGGGAATGTGCCGATAAGAAGGACAGTGAACGCATCGCGCAGCTCAAGCCACAAGCAAGGGGCTGTAGGAAAGCGTTGATTGGCACGCGACGCCGTGACAGCTTGATGAACGCAGGTCGTCAGGGGGTGCAAAATGGATCGAACGCGGATGCTACTGATCGTCACGGCGGTCGCCGGCGTAGCGCTGCCTGGCTCGGCTTCGGTCGGGACTCAAAGCCGCACCAAGGCGGCTGCGGCGAAGCCAGCACAGCCGAGCGCGACCCCGGCGGACTTCGTCAGGGCGCGAATGGCCGGGATGCACATGGCCGCGACCTTGAACGCGCAGGGCATCCAGCCACGGGCAAAGGGCAATGGCGCGCTGAAGGACGTGCACTGGCCGGAGGGCATCGAGCTGTGGGCGGCGGCAATCCCTGGCCTGTTTCCGGAAGGCAGCGCGCATCCGCAAAGCCGCGCCAAGCCGGAGATCTGGAAGAACAAGGCGGATTTCGATGCCAAAGCCAAGGCTTTGGGCGAAGCGGCCGCGCGGCTCACCGCGGCCGGCAAGGCCGAGGACCTCAAGGCTTACGCCGCGGCCGCCGAGCAGCTTAACGCCGCATGCAAGGCGTGCCACACGCTCTATCGCGCGGAGCGGACGCCCGGATCCTAGAGCTCGCCCGCCGCGGGAGCCAAGCCGGCGCGGAGACGTTTACCCCCGTTCTCGCAATGGCTTGAAGGATAGTCCGATGAAACTCGCGCAACTGGCACTGCTCGCGCTGCTGGCTGCCCCGCCGGCGGTGATGATCGGCGGCCCGGCCGCCGCCCAGACCCAAAGCGACTGCCAGACCCAAATCACCAACCTGCGCACCGCCAGCTCGACCGTCGCGATCAGCGGCCGCAATGCCGACAAGGATCGCGCCGGGCTGGTCAACAAGCTCGGCGACGCGTCGGCCGAGCTAACCAAGGGCAAGAATGCCGATGCGGTCAAGAAGCTGACCGACTTCAAGGTCAAGGTTCAGCAACTGATCGAAGCCGGCCGCATTTCCGCCAGCGACGCGACCAGCCTGAACAGCCAGGCCGACAGCGCGATCGCCTGCATCAACGGCCTGAGCGCCGGCTGAGCCGACAAGCTTAGTCGACGCGCTG
>DATENV010000172.1:0-2645 GCA_035274805.1 Sphingomicrobium sp.
GACGCCGGAGTCGCGGCCGCTCACGACGCGGGCCGCCTGGTTGCCGTCCATGCCACCACCGCGGAAGGCATGATGCGCGCGGTCCGGGCCGGCGCGGATACGATCGAGCACGGCTACGGCGGCACCGAGGCGGTGTTCAAGGCGATGGCGGCCAAGGGCATCGCGCTGTGCCCGACCATCGCCGCCTCCGAGGCCTATGCGCGCTATTTCCAGCACTGGAACGGCCAGGAGCCAGCCCCCGAAAGCGTGCAGGAGAATCGCCGCTCCTTCCGGCTGGCGATGAAGGCCGGCGTTCCGATCTGCATGGGCGGCGACGTCGGCGTCTTCACCCATGGCGAGAACTGGCGCGAAATGGAGGCGATGCAGGCGGCGGGAATGCCGGCGGCGCAGGTGCTGGTCGCGGCGACCTCGGGCAACGCGCGCATCCTTCACCTGACCGATCGCGGCGCGGTCCGGCCGGGGCTGCTCGCCGACCTGGTCGCGGTCGAGGGCGACCCGACGCGCGACCTTTCCGCCGTCCGCAGGGTCCGCCTGGTCATCAAGAGCGGACGGATCGTCCGCGCGCCCTGATCAGATCAACGCTTCGGCCTGGTCGAGCACCTTGCTGAAGCTGTCGACGATCAGCCGGTACGGCTCGGCCGTCGCCATATCGAGGCCGCCGGTCTTGAGCAGGTTGTAGCCGTAGTCAGAGCCGCCGGCGCGCAGCACATTGAGGTAGCGGTCGCGGTCGGCGTCGGTGCCGTGCATCACCCTCTGCGCGAAGAAGTTCGCGGCGGTGATCGAGGTCGCATACTGCCAGACGTAGAAACCGAAATAGAAGTGCTGGATGTACGCCCACTCGGCCGAATAGACCGGCTCGATCTGCACCTTCGGCCCGTGATAGCGCTTCAGCAGGTCGAGGTAGAGCGCCGACATCTTCTCGCCCGACAGGCCTTCGCCCTTGTCGGCGAGGTCGTTGATCGCGAGCTGGAACTCGGCGAACATCGACTGGCGGAAGAAGGTCCCGCGATAGTTCTCCATGATCTGGCCGAGGTAGAAGAGCTTGTCCTGCTTCGATTGCCCGCGCTCGACCATCATGTTGCCGAGCAGCAGCTCATGCGCGGTCGAGGCGACCTCGGCGGTGAAGGTCGGGTAGCCGGCGAGCTCGAACGGCTGCGCGGCATTGGCGAGCAGGCTGTGCATCGCGTGGCCCCACTCGTGCGCGTAGGTCGTCAGCCCGTCATATTTGTCGCTGAGGTTGAGCAGCAAATATGGGTGAACGTCGTAGGCCGAGCCGTTCATGTAGGCGCCCGACGCTTTCCCCTGCCGCGGCAGCGGATCCATCCAGCGCTTGGCGGTCGCTTCGCTGAACTGGCGCACGTAATCGGGGCCAAGCGGCTTCACCGCCTCGATCGTCAGCTGGCGCATCTCGGCAAGGCTGTAGGTGCGGTCCGA
Organism: Sphingomicrobium sp.; assembly: GCA_035274805.1. Taxonomy (GTDB): domain Bacteria; phylum Pseudomonadota; class Alphaproteobacteria; order Sphingomonadales; family Sphingomonadaceae; genus Sphingomicrobium. The sequence goes on from DATENV010000172.1 coordinate 1,435, forward strand.
TTTCACCAGCGGCGGGTAGATGTCCCAATAGCCCATGTCCGGCAGGCCCAGCATCCGGCGGCGAAGCTCGAAATAGCGGTGGAGGACGGGGAGGCCGCGGTTGGTCTCGGCGATCAGCGAGCGATAGACTGCTTCGGGCAGGTTGCTGCCGTCGAGCGCCGCCTGCAGCGCGCTGTCGTATTTGCGCGCCTTGGCGCGGAACTGGTCGCCCTTGACCTGCGCGGCGAGCGACGCGCCGAGCGAATTCTCGAACGCCTTGTAGCTCGCCCAGAACTTGTCGAAGACTTGTTTTCGGTCGGCGCGGTTGAGCGCACCGCGCGCGATCGTATAACCCTGGTCGTCGAGCCGGATTTCCTTGCCGTCGCTGAGCTTCACCGTCGGCCGCGGGATGTCCGAGGCCGCCAGCTGGTCGCGGATGTCGTTGGGGCCCGCGAGCGGGGTTCCCGCAGAGGCCAGCAATTCCTCCTCGCTCGGCGACAAGGTATGCTTCGCCAGCCGAAGCGTATCGCGCAGGCCGAACGCGAATCGTTTCTTCAGCACCGGGTCCGCGGCGATGAACCCGTTCACCTTGGCGGCGCCGATCGCGACGATCTCGGGGTTGGTCCACGCCGTCGCCTCGCCGAGCGCGGTGAACACGTCCTGCGCTTGTTGCTTGCGCTCCTGGTTGGGCGCGATGCGTCGGTCCTCGTCCGCCTTGAGCGAGGCATATACGAAGAGCCGCGACGCGCGCTTGCCGAGGTCCGATTGCGCCTCGAGCGCCGCGCGCATTGCCGCCGCGCTGCGGCCGAGCGTGCCCTTCTGCGCGGTCAGCCGCGGGATCGCCTTCAGCAGCGCCTGGCGCTCGGTCTCCCACGCGGCATCGCTCGGGTATAGCTCGGTCAAATCCCACGCCGCCACCGAGCTTGCGACCTGCGCCATCGCCAGGCCCGGCACCCCGCCGGCAAGCGCCGCCGCCGCGGCTGAGGAGATGATCAATTCACGACGCGATACTTCGACCATGCGCAGCCCCCCTGCCCGGTTGGAGCCGCGAGGAATTGCACGGTTATTTGCGCTTATCCAGCGTCCCGTCGACGAACGGCGGCTGAGCCTGACTAACGGCGCTCAGTCCATCGCCGCGTGGGGCGCTCCCGCGCCGGCGCGCCTGCCGCGGCGCATCAGCAGCAGCAGCGGCAGCACCGCGAAAGTGACGATCATCATCAGCTTGAAGTCGT
>DATENV010000173.1:0-5395 GCA_035274805.1 Sphingomicrobium sp.
CCGGGTCCGGCAACCGGCGGCTCGGGCACGAACAGCAGTTCGAACGGCTCGTCGACGTGCGCCGGCACGGGCTCATTGGTGATCGCGCAACTTTGCTCGAGCATCGCGCCGAGCCGCCCGGTCGCGCGAACCGTTTCGCCGGTTCTCGAGAGCGTCACGTGCGCTTCGAGCCGTTCCAGGCTCTGAAGGCCGAGGCGGCGCGCGATGGCGTTGCGCTCGGCCTCGTCGCCGACCAGCTCGAGGCGCTCGCCGTCGCGGATCTGCTCGAGGCGGAGCTGGTGGGCAAAGCGATCGCTCATGCGATTCTCCCTTGCTCGAGATCGGCCAGCGGCGTCGCATCGAGCCTGCCTGACACTATTCTGAGCGCGTCTCCGCTATGGCGCAGCGCCTCGGACTCGACGGCGGCCTTGTAGAGGCTTTGGCGGGAAGCTTCGAGCCATTCGACCTCGCCGGTCAGCGCCGCTCGCCAGAGCTCGGTCTTTCGCGCCAGCATCCCGACCAGCTTGCGCACCGTCTTGCCGAGCGTCGGATCGCCGAGCCCGAGCTCGCGATGCTCGCTCTCCATCACCTCGATGAAGCGCTCGGTCAGCGCGACCGACAGGCGGTTGCCGGCCTCGCCGTCGCGTTCGATCCGCGCGAGCGCCAGTGCGACGACCGTCGCGAGCACGGCAAAGCGTCCGTCGAGCGTGTCGAGCACCTGTCCTTCGACATACCAGGACGGCCGCCGCGCTTCGCCCGTCAGCGCGTCGAACAGCGCCGCGCCTTCGACGGGAGCGGCCGTTAATCCCCGGAACAGGAAACCCAGCATAGTCCTTTAGCATAGTTGCGGATCGTCGGGAGCATAAGCTTGCGTCGCTCGGCGCCTCCCGCATATGAGGCGCGCGAGCCCCCAGGCAAGGCGGCAATCGGGCGCGGCGGACGCGGCCCCAACAAAGGTTCTTTTCATGAAGCTTGCGGTTTTGAAGGTTGGGATGATCGCGGCGACCGTGCTGCTGGCCGGCTGCGCCCAGTTCCGGCAGCACAAGGGGGTCGTCCTCGACCAGCAGATCGTCAGCGGGATTCAGCCGGGGGTCGACAACAAGGATTCGGTCGCCAAATCGCTCGGGCGGCCGAGCTTCATCGGCCAGTTCACTCCGAACGACTGGTATTATGTGTCGCGCGACACGAATCAGGTCGCGTTCCGCAATCCGCACGTTTCCAAGCAGACCGTGCTCATCGTCCGCTTCGACCAGAAGGGGAACGTGGCCTCGGTCCAGCGCACCGGCCGCGAGCTGGTGATGAATGTCGATCCATCGGGCAGGCACACGCCGACGCTCGGCCGCAAGCGCAGCTTCTTCGAAGAGCTGTTCGGCAACATCGGCACCGTCGGCGCGCCCGGCCTTCCCGGTCAGCAGAACCCCGGCCAGTAGCCCGGCCGCTGCGCTTCCGCGCTGCGACCGTTTCGCTTAAGCGTCGCTGATGACCGCGACCCCCGCCGGCATGACCTATGCCGCTTATTTGGAGCTCGACAAGCTGCTCGGAGCTCAGCAGCCGCTCTCGGACCTGCACGACGAGATGCTGTTCATCGTCATCCACCAGACCAAGGAACTGTGGATGAAGGAGATGCTGCACGAGCTGCGGCTGGCGATCGGGCTCGTCCAGGCGGACCGGTTTGCCGAAGCCTATAAGGCGATGGCGCGGATCAGCCGGATCCAGGCGGTGATGACCCTATCCTGGGACGTGCTGTCGACGCTGACCCCGGTCGACTACCTCAAGTTCCGCGACGTGCTCGGCACTTCGTCCGGCTTCCAATCGGCGCAGTTCCGCGAAATCGAGTTCCGGCTCGGGCTGAAGGAGCCCAATTTCGTCAACCATCATGAGGAAGGGAGCACGGAACGTGCCGCGCTCGAAGCGGCGCTGGCGGAACCGAGCCTCCGCGAGGCATCGCATGAAGCGCTCGAGCGCGCCGGCTTCGACCTTGGTGACCGATCGGTCGAGGCCGTCGCTCGCGCCTGGCTCGACGTCTATCGCGACGCCGAGCGCTGGTTCGACCTTTACGAGCTCGCCGAGAAACTGGTCGACATCGACGATGCGCTTGCCTCCTGGCGGCACAAGCATGTGCTGACGGTCGAGCGGATTATCGGCAACAAGCAGGGTACCGGCGGCTCGGCCGGCGCACCCTACCTCCGCGCGACGCTGGAGAAACGCGTCTTCCCAGAGTTGTGGGCGCTGAGGACCGACCTTTGAGCTTCAAGCAGCTGTTCGGCCGCAGCCTCGGCGCCGACCCCGAACGCCTGCACTTCGCCGCGCACAGCCATCATCTGTGGCCCGACGCGAGCTACGACGGACAGGTCGAGGCCTGGAATGACGCCGCCCGGCTTGCCGACCGCAAGTGGGACAAAGTGATGGACGAGGTCTGGCCCGCGGCCCAGGCCGAGGTCGCGGGCGAGTTGGGGACGGGCATGCCGGACGCGGTCGTGTTCGCGCCCAACACTCACGATCTGCTGGTGCGGCTGGGCGCGGCCATTTCCGGCGAGTGGCCGATCCGCGTGCTCACCAGCGACGGCGAATTCCACAGTGCCCGGCGGCAGCTCGCGCGGTGGGAGGAGGCCGGCGCGGCGGTCGTTGAGCGCGTTCCCACCGAACCCTTCGACAGCTTCTCCGAGCGTTTCCTCGCGGCGGCGCAATCGGGCGCCCACCAGTTCATTTTCGTCAGCCAAGTGATGTTCGGCAGCGGCCGTCTCTTCGACCGTGTCGAGGAACTGGCGGCGCTAGCCCGCCCCGACGGCCCGTGGGCCGTGATCGACGGCTATCACGCGTTCATGGCGATCGACCGGCCGTTCGGCGGTCCGTCACCGGCCGCCGCCTTTTATCTCGGGGGCGGCTATAAATATGCGATGGCGGGGGAGGGCTGCGCCTTCATGCACGCGCCGCCGGGTTTCGCCGAGCGGCCGCGGATCACGGGCTGGTTCGCGGAGTTCGAGGATTTGAGCCTGCCGCCAGGGAGCGTCGGCTATGCGAGCGATGCGAGGCGCTTCCTCGGCGCGACCTTTGACCCGTCCGCGCTCTACCGGTTCACGGCGGTTCGCCGGATGCTCGCCGACAATGGCCTGACGACGACGCGGATTTCGGCGCATGTCGACGCGCTTCAGCGCCAGCTGCTCGAGTCGATTGGCGGGACGCCGCTGGCCAGTGCCGAGCTGTTGAACCCGCTCGACGGCGGTGCGCATGCCCGCTTTCTGGCATTCAGGAGCCCGCATGCGCAGCGTTGGTACGCCGACCTGAAGGCGCAGAATTGCATCACCGACGTGCGCGGCGACGTGCTGCGCATCGGCTTCGGGATTTATCAGGACGAGCGCGATGTCGAGCGCCTCGTCCAGATCTTGGGGAGACTTGCGTGACCGTGACGACAAAGCGGCCTTCCCCGAGCGGATCGCTGGTCCTTTCGCTGCTGCTGCTCGCCTACATCTTCAATTTCCTCGACCGGCAGATCCTTGGCATCCTGGCTCAGCCGATCCAGGCCGACCTCAACCTGACCGACACCCAGTTCGGCGCGATCGGGGGGCTTGCCTTCGCGTTACTTTATTCGGTGCTCGCCGTTCCGCTCGCCTATCTCGCCGACCGCACCAGCCGCAGTGCGGTGATCGCGGCCGCGCTGGCGGTGTGGAGCGGCTTCACCGCGCTGTGTGGCACCGCGACGGGTTATGTGCAGCTGTTCCTGTACCGCCTCGGTGTCGGCGTCGGCGAAGCCGGGGGCGTGGCGCCGTCTTATGCGCTGATCGCCGATTACTTTCCGCCGGAGCGGCGCGCGCGTGCGCTGGCGATCTACTCGCTCGGCGTGCCATTGGGACTTGCCGGAGGGACATTGATCGGCGGCTATCTCGCGTCGCTGATCGACTGGCGGGCCGCCTTCCTGGTGATGGGCGTGGCCGGCATTTTGCTTGCGCCCATCCTCAAATATTTCGTTCGCGACCGGTCCCTCAGGTCGCCGACCACGAACGCCGCGCCCTTGATGCAGGTTTTCCCGACGGTCGCGCGCAAGCCGGCCTTCTGGCTGATGGCCTTTGCCGCCTCGGCCAGTTCGCTGTGCGGTTATGGCCTGGCGTTGTGGACGCCCTCGGTTCTGATCCGCAGCTTCCATCTCGACCTGATCTCGACCGCCAACTTCTTCGCGTCGCTGTTGCTGGTCGGCGGCTGCACAGGCGTGTTCGCCGGCGGCTGGCTCGCCGACAGGCTCGGCTCGGGCGACCGCGGCTGGTATGCGAAGCTGCCGGCGATCGCCTGGCTAATCACCGCGCCGATGTTCGTTGCCGGCTTGCTAGCGCCGAGCCTGTGGGTCGCCTGGCCGCTGCTGCTGATCCCCAACGCCCTCAACATCCTCTGGCTCGGCCCCGTGACGACGGCGGTTCAGCATCTGGTCCCGCGGCAAATGCGCGCGTCTGCGTCGGCGAGCTTCCTGCTGATCAACAATCTGATCGGGCTCGGCGTCGGGCCGCTGCTGATCGGCAAAATCTCGACGATGCTGAAGGAAAGCTACGGCACCGAGTCGCTGCGTTACGCCGCGGTTGGATGCACCGCCTTCTATCTTCTGGCGGCTTTCTTGATGCTGATCGCGGTCAAGTGGCTGCGCGTCGGATGGGTCGAAGATCAGCCCGAGGACGCGCACTAACTATCTGAACACGCACGACATTTGAGGTTCATGCTAGTGCGCTAAAGCGCATGTTCCACCCGTTTAGGTGTTGGAACGGTGCAGCGAGCGGACCGTTTTCCCCGTTCGAAAGGAGATTTTCCGATGACCAGGCTGATTCTTGCCGCGGGCGTTGCCGCTATGGCGATTGCAACCCCGCTGGCTGCGAAGCCGGGTGGCGGCCACGGCGGCGACAAGGGCAATGCCCAGGCCGCGCCCCAGAATCACGGTAACGGCGGTGGTGGCCAGGGCCACGGCGGCGGTCCGAAGGCCGACCGCGGCGGCGGCGGCCACGGCGGTGGCGGCGGCCAGCCTGTCATCATGCGCGGCGGCGGCGGACACAGCGGCGGCGGCTTTGCCGCACCACAGCATCGTGTGGAGCGCCAGCAGGTTCGGGGGTTCGAGCGCAAACAAGCTCGCCACAACGAGCGGCAGCAGGTTCGGGGCTTCGAGCACAGACAGGCGCGCAACATCGAGCATCAGCAAGTCCGCGGCTTCGAGCGCAAACGAGCTCGCCACAGCGAGCGACAGCAGGTTCCGGGCTTCGACCGCCACGGCGAGCGGCAGCTGGTTCGGGGCTTCGAGCGCCACAGCGAGCGAGATCAGGTTCGGGGGTTCGAGCGCCAGCAGGCGTTCGTTAACCACCAGGTCGACGGCGAGCACTTCAGCGGCAGGAGCGCGAAGTTCGCCAGCAAGGAGTTCGCGCACAGCTTGGCAGGGACGCCTTAT
>DATENV010000174.1:0-3068 GCA_035274805.1 Sphingomicrobium sp.
GCCGACTTGCCGGGATATTTGGGGTGCGGGTCGACCGGGATGCCGCGGCCGTTGTCGCTGACGGTCAGCCGGTTGCCGGGTTCGAGCGTGACTTCGATGCGGGTGGCGAAGCCGGCGACCGCCTCGTCCATGCTGTTGTCGATGACTTCGGCGGCGAGGTGGTGGAGCGCGCGCTCGTCGGTGCCGCCGATGTACATGCCGGGGCGGCGGCGGACCGGCTCGAGCCCCTCGAGCACCTCGATCGCGCTGGCGTCGTAGCTGTCCGGCGTGGGCGATGCGGAAGACGAGAACAGATCGGCCATTTGAGGAGAGCTATAGGGCCGGGATTCGAGGCGTGCCAAGCGGACGGCACGTTGCTTATCCACAGCTTGTGCGTTATAACGTGCGTATGAACAAGCCGCTGAAGCTTATTCCGATTGGGAATTCGACTGGCCTGATCTTTCCCAAGGAGCTGCTGCGCGAGCTCGGCGCCGAGCAGGGCCAGAGCATCAGTTACGTGAAAACACCGAATGGCATTGAGCTACGTCCGTACGATTCCGAGTTCGAACGTCAGATGGAGGTGGCGCGCGGTGTCATGCGCCGTCACCGGGCGGCTTTCCGAGAACTGGCAAAGTAGTCCGGATTGCCCGTCTGGACCTGGGTCGAACGCGAGGTCGCGCTCGCCATCCATTTGGAGCAACTCGCGGAATTTGGCGGCGCGGAAGGCATTCGTGACCTCGGCCTGTTCGACAGCGCGATGGCTCGGCCGCAAAATCTCGCAGCATACGGGAAACCTGACGCTGCGGCTTTGGCGGCGAGCTACGGCTTTGGCCTTGCCCGCAATCATCCCTTCGTCGATGGCAACAAGCGTACGGCCGCGGCGGTAAGCATCACCTTTCTCGACCTTAATGGTTGGCGCTTCAACGGTACTGACGCGGAGATTGTCGTAATTTTCGAGACACTCGCCGCTGGTGAGCTAAGCGAAGACGAGCTCGCCGAATGGTTTCGGGAGCGCTTGCGGCAGCCTTGAAATCGGACTTCGCAGTTCCAAATTTCCCGCTGCCGGGCGCCATCATGGGTCCGGCGACGGGTTGGAGTGGCCCGTACGCGGCCGTCCTTCCCGCCTAGTCGCTCAAGAGGAGGACAAGACTATGCGTAGTGCTTTCGACTTTGCGCCGTTCCGGCGTTCCACGGTCGGCTTCGACCGCCTGTTCGACATGCTCGAGAACAACACGTTCGGGCAGGGGCAGGAGAATTATCCGCCGTTCGACCTGATCAAGCTCGGCGACAATGATTACCGGATCGAGCTCGCGGTGGCCGGCTTCAAGCCCGAGGAGATCGACATCACCGCCCAGCAGAACGTGCTGGTCGTCTCCGGCCGCAAGAAGGACGAGGCCGAGGGCGATGGCTCCGGCGGCAACAATTACATCTATCGCGGGATCGCGACCCGCTCGTTCGAGCGCCGCTTCGCGCTGGCCGACCATATCCAGGTCAAGGGCGCGGACATGAAGGACGGCCTGCTGTCGATCGAGCTGGTGCGCGAGATCCCCGAGGCGATGAAGCCGCGCAAGATCGACATCGGCGGCGCGCAGGGGCAGCAGCAGCGCTCCGCGATCGGCGGCGGCAGCGACCAACCGGCCTCGCGCCAGACCGTCGACGCCGAGGCCGAGCACGCCTGAGCGCGTTCGCGGCGAATGACCAACCCCGGGGAGCCGATGCTCTCCGGGGTTTTTTTAGGGATCGATCGGGCGGCGGCGGCCGGCCGGCTGCCAGTGCTGCTTCATCACGCCGAGCCGCTCGAGCCGGTCGACGATGCCCGCCAGCCAGCCGGCGCGGCGGATCGCGAGCGGCTGCAACGACAATGGGTCCAGCCCCGCCCAGGGTAAAAACGGCGTGCGGCGCGAGTAGGCCCAGATCTCGACCCGGACGACCGGCCGCTCCGAGCTGCCGCGGGCGTGGAAGCCGGCGGTGTCGATCGCTACCAGCGTGTTGGCCGGCACGGCGAAGCGCCTGGCCGGTGGCAGGCCGAGCGCGGGAAGCTCTTCGGGCGAGACGCGCAGCGAGCCGCGCTGCGACAGGCGGTCGGTGTCGCCAATCGATACGCTCCGCGCCTGTTCCCAGGCGATCCGCTCGGGCGTCAGCCGGTGCGAACCGGCGACGTAGGTGAGGGGGCCCTGGTCGTCCGACACGTCGGTCAGGAACAGCCACGCCTTGAGCGAGGGGTGGAAGGTGTCGGAATGGAGCTCGAGCTGCGGGTCGGGCCCGCCCGAAGCGTGGCCCATGACGATGGTCTGGACGTAGTAGATCGGCTCGCTGGCCGTGCTTCCGACGTAGGCGAGGAGCGAGCGCCAGCGCGGGTCGCGGATCAGCCGGCGAAGCTCGGGCACGCGCCGCAGCACCTCGGGCCCGATCGGCACCCGGCGGGTGATGGTGTCGCCCTGCTGGTGCGCGCGGGCGTCGAATTCGCCGCCGAGCAGCGCCTGTTGCAGCCGCGTGAAAAGGTCGGCGGGCAGGAAATCGCGCAGCTCGACATAGCCGTCGCGGTCGAACTGCTGCCGCCACTCGGCCGGCACCGCGCGGGCGAGACGGCGGCGGCGGGCCCAGGCGAGCCGGTGCGCGAGCTTGAGCCGGGCGACGTGAAGCCCGCGTCGGTTGAGCGACCGCGAGCCGAGGATCGGATTATCGGCGAAGCTCTTGGCGCCGGAAGCGATCGCCAGCGTCCATAGCGGCGCACGCCACCATTTGAGGAGCGTGCGGGCGCCCAAGGTTCCTTCCCGGTCTTAGCGGACCCTGGGGCCGCCGAACGGCAGCGGCGGCGGCGGCCGGCGGTCGCGGCGGGGCATCTGCGCCTGATAGGCGACTCCGCAATGCCGGACGCAGTATGGGAATCCGGGGTTGGCGGGATCGCCGCAGAAGTGGAAGTCGGGCTCGCCGGGATGGCCCATCGGCCACTTGCAGATGCGGTCGTTGAGGTCGAGCAGGCTGGTCTTGTCGGCGACCTCGGGGCTCGGCTTGGCCGGGACCAGGCGGCGCGGCGGCGCCGGCGGGATCGGCGCCTGCTGCTCTCCGGGGCCCTGGCGGATGAAGCC
>DATENV010000175.1:0-2696 GCA_035274805.1 Sphingomicrobium sp.
GTTGGCGTGCGCGAAGGCAGTAGTCTCGCCCGAGACGCCGCGCAGGCCGAAGCCCGAGCTGCTGTGATAATCGGCGGTCTTCAGCCGCCCGTCGTCGAACCCAAACGACTCGCTGGCGCTGTACTGGAGGTAGAGCTCGCCGTCGTCGTGGCCGGCGAGATGCGTCGCGGCCAGGCGCTTGGCGCCATCCGGATCGAGATTCCGATAAAGGAACCGGCGCGGATCGGGCCCGGTCATGCCGCCTTGCTGTCCGCAGGCCCGCCCTCAAGCACAAAACGACGGTCGCAATAGCCGCATTCCACGAAACCGAGCTCCTCGTCGATCCGAAGGAACACGCGCGGGTGCCCGAGCTCGGGCGAAATCTCGCCCGACCCGTCGCAAGCGACCTGGAGGGTCGAAACGCGGATCACTTCGGGTGGCGGCTGTGCGGGCATGGGCGAGCGAGGTAGCAACGCGCCGCCCCCGCTTCAACACATGGTCGGGCGATCAGGGATATTGGACGGTCACGTCGAACGTGCCGACATAGACCCCTTCGACCTGGGCCGCGGCGACGTTCAGCGTCCCGCCGACCCGGAAGGTGAAGCTGGACGCCTTGGCGAGCGCGCGCTTGCTTTGGCCCTGAAGCGTGAAGTTGGAGACGGTCATGGTCTCGGTGCCGCCGACGCGGGTCAGCGTCGAGGGCTTGTTAGGCACCTTGATGTTGACGACGGCCGAGTCCTTCGACGCGCCGACGAAGACGGCGCAGTGCGGCGCCCCGCCGACCGGCGTCACCCCGCCGGTGGTGCTGAAGGTATCGGCATTGGGTTCCAGCACCGCCGTTCCGGCCGTCGTCACCGAGACATAGCCGAAGTCCATGTCCTCGAGCTTGGTGACCGTGACGGGATAAATAATGGTGGCGTTGGCGGTGGCCTGCGCGGCCTGGGCCGAGGCGCGCGACAACGCCGCCGGCGCGAGCAGCGCCAGCGCGGCAGTCGACAGGCTGGCTAGCCGACGCGCACCAATCATGGAGTTTGACGTAGAGGGTTAATATCAAGGTCAGTCTAGCGATCAGGGTAAACGGCGCGTTTACCTTGCCCGCGCTTGTCGCATGCACGGGGCGCTCTTATGCCCCAAGCCGCCATGGACGAGCCCGCGATCCGCCTTGAATCCCTGTCGAAGACCTATGCGAGCAAGGGCAGCGAACCCAAGCGCGCGCTCAACGAAGTCAGCTTCGACGTTCCGCGCGGCCAGATCTTCGGACTGCTCGGGCCGAATGGGGCCGGAAAATCGACCCTCATCAACATCCTCGCCGGGCTGGTGGTGAAGACCGATGGGAAGGTCGTGATCTGGGGTTTCGACATCGACGATCATCCGCGGAACGCCAAGCGCTCGATCGGCGTGGTTCCGCAGGAGATCATCTTCGACCCCTTCTTCACACCGCGCGAGACGCTCGAAATCCAGGCCGGGCTGTACGGCATCGCCAGGGCCGGCCGCAAAAGCGACGAACTCCTCGCGGCGATGCATCTGTCCGACAAGGCGAACGCCTATTCGCGGACCTTGTCGGGCGGGATGAAGCGGCGGCTGTTGGTCGCCAAGGCGATGGTCCATTCGCCGCCGATCCTGGTGCTCGACGAGCCGACCGCGGGCGTCGACGTCGAGCTTCGCCGCCAACTGTGGGATTATGTGCGCCAACTCAACGCGCAGGGCGTCACCATCGTGCTCACCACCCACTATCTCGAGGAAGCCGAGGAGCTGTGCGACCGAATCGCGATCATCCACCACGGCCGGGTGATCGCCAATGAGCCGACGCGCGAGCTGGTCGCCAAGGCGCAGGAGAAAGCAGTGGTGGTGACCTTCGATCGCGACATCGCCGAAGTCCCGGTCAACGCCTCGTTCGAGAATATCCAGCTGATCGACGAGCGGACGCTCGAGATCACCTATCGCAAGGACCGGGCCAACGCCGGGCAGGTGCTGGCGGCGCTGACTACCGAGGGCCTCGTCATCGTCGACGTCTCGACCCGCGACCCCGACCTCGAGGACGTGTTCCTGAGCCTGACGGCGGCGACGCAGGAAGCCGCGTGAAGACGACCGCCGACGTCCTCATCGTCGGTTCGGGTGCAGCGGGGCTGACCGCAGCGCTCAATCTCGCCGAAACGCGCAAGGTCGCGGTCATCGCCAAGGGCGCGCTTGGCGAAGGCGCGACCAGCTGGGCGCAGGGCGGCATCGCCGCGGTGCTCGAGGAAGGCGACAGCTTCGACGCGCACGTCAACGATACGATGATTGCGGGCGCGGGCCTCAACGACCGGCAAGTGGTCGAGCACGTTGTCGAAGCCGCGCCGCGCGCAATCCGGCATTTGATGGACCTCGGCGTCCCGTTCGCGACCGAAGGCAACGCGCTGCACCTGACGCGGGAGGGCGGTCACAGCCATCGCCGCATCGTCCACGTCGCCGATGCAACCGGTTATGCGATCCAGCAGGCGCTCGAATCGGCGGCGGCCAAGCACCCGAACATTTCGCTGGTTCCGGACATGGTCGCCGTCGACCTGGTCACCGGCCGCCACGCGACCAACTTCTCAACCAGCGGCGCGGTGCACGGGCTCTACGCCTACAACCGCAAGAAGAAGCGCGTCGAGGCGCTCACCGGCAGAGCGACGATCCTCGCCACCGGCGGTGCCGGGCGCGCCTATCTCTATTCGACCGCGCCGCGCGGTGCGACC
>DATENV010000176.1:0-4823 GCA_035274805.1 Sphingomicrobium sp.
GAGCTCGGCCACCCGATTGCGGTGGTAGTAAGTGTCGCCAAACAGCTCCCCGAGCACGGCTTCGCGCTTCATGAACAGGCCGATGTCGTGCTCGTCGGTCATGCCGATGCCGCCGTGGATCTGGACCCCTTCGCGCACCGCTAGACCGGCGACATCGGCCGCCTTTGCCTTGGCGACCGAGACATGCAGGTCGGCGCCTTCGTCGCCGCTATCGAGCGACTGCGCCGCTTTGAACGCCGCCGCCCGCGCGATCTCGATCTCGGCATAGAGGTGCGCCGCGCGATGCTGGAGCGCCTGGAACTCGCCAATCAGCTTCCCGAACTGCTTGCGCTGCCTCAGGTAATCGAGCGTCATCGCCGAAGCGCCCGACGCGACGCCGACCAGCTCGGCGGCAGCACCCACGCTTCCAGCGGCGAGAGCACGCCGCAGCGGCTGCCACCCACCATCGACCTCGCCGACCACCGCGTCGGCATCGAGCTCGACATTGTCGAAGCTTAGGCGCGCGGCCTTCGAGCTGTCGACCAGCGTGGCATTCTCGATCGCCAGCCCAGCCGCATTCTTCGGCACCGCGAACAGCGTCAGGCCATCTTCGTCACCCGGCGAGCCGCCGGTCCGTGCCACGGTGACGATCATGTCCGCGGCGCCGCCCTGAACCACGAACTGCTTGGCGCCGCTGAGGACGAAGCCGTTGCCCTGCCGCTTCGCCTCGAGCGCGGTCCGTTCGGGCGCGTGACGCGGCCCCTCGTCGATCGCGAGTGCAAGCACCGCCTCGCCGGAGAGAACTCCCGGGTACCAGCGATCGCCATGCGCCGTGCCCTCGATTGCCAGCGCAGCGACCACCGCGGTCGCCAGGAACGGCGACGGCGTCAGATTCCGGCCGATTTCCTCGAGCACGAGCGCCGCTTCGGTCGCGCCGAGGCCGAGGCCGCCATGGCTCTCCGGGATGCAGATGCCGGTCAGCCCGAGTTCGGCGAATTGTTTCCACAGGCCGTGGCCGAAACCGTCCTTGCAGCCGGTGTCGCGCCAGTGGCGCAGCTGCTTGGCGATCGCGCCTTCCTCGGCGAGAAAGGTTGCCGCGGTCTCCTGCAGCATTCTTTGGTCGTCGGTGAGCAACGTCACACGACGGTCTCCTCCCTCTCCCCTGCAGGGGAGAGGGCCGGGGAGAGGGGTCCAAGCGCACTGGCGATGGTCATGAGGACGCCTTCGAAATTCGTTCCGACATCGTGGTTGGTGAAGCGCAGCACCCGATATCCGATCTCTTCAAGATACGCCGTCCTTTTTGCGTCATAGGTTTCCTGGAGCCCATGCGTGTCTCCATCGACCTCGATGACCAGCATGCACGGAATGCGGCAGGCGAAGTCGACAATGTAGCGCCCGATGACGACTTGCCTCCTGAACCTTGCCCTTCCGAACCGCTTCGCCCGCAGCGCGTACCAGAGTTTCTGCTCGAACGGCGTCTGCTCAGTGCGGAGGCGCTTGGCGTATTTCAAAAGCGTCTGGTTGCGCACTCACGAGTCCCCCTCTCCCTAACCCTCTCCCCCAAAGGGGAGAGGGGACGAATTATGCGCCGGGCAGCCGCAGGATATGCTTCGCGACGATGTTGAGCTGGATTTCGCTGGTCCCGCCCTCGATCGAATTGCCCTTGCTGCGCAGCCAATCGCGCGAGCGCCTGCCAGCCGCGTCATCCCAGGCCAACGCCTCCGATCCGCCGGCGGCCATCGCCAGCTCGTTACGGCGCTTGTTGAGCTCGGTGCCGGCATATTTCATCATGCTCGGGCTCGCCGGGTGCGCCTCGCCGGCCTTCCACATCGCGGCGAAGCGCTCGCTCATCGCCGCGAAGGCCAGCGCGTCGACGTCGAACGCCGCGATCTCGGCCCGGAGCATCCGGTCGGTGGGCTTCACCGCCGGCCCGAGCGTCACGCTTCCGCCGCCGGCGCCGAGGCCCATGCCGGCGATCATCTCGCGTTCGTGGCCGAGCAGATATTTGGCGACGTCCCAGCCCTTGTTCACTTCGCCGACGATCTGGCCCTTGGGCACCTTCACGTCGTCGAGGAAGGTCTCGCAGAAGGGCGAATTGCCGCTGATCAGCAGGATGGGCCTGGTCGAGACCCCGGGCGTCTGCATGTCGAACAACAGGAAGCTGATGCCGCCCTGCTTGGATTCGCTCGACGTGCGCACCAGGCAGAAGATCCAGTCGGCCTTGTCGGCGTAGCTGGTCCAGACCTTCTGGCCGTTGACCAGCCAGTGATCTCCCCGGTCTTCGGCCTTGGTCTGAAGCCCGGCGAGGTCCGAGCCGGCGCCCGGCTCCGAATAGCCCTGGCACCAGCGGATTTCGCCGCGCGCGATCTGCGGCAGATAATGTTTCTTCTGCTCTTCGGTCCCGAACTTGAGCAGCGCCGGTCCGAGCATCGAAATACCGAAACTGGTCAGCGGCGGACGCGCGCCGATCCGCGCCATCTCCTGCTTGAGCACGCGCGCTTCGTCGGCGGAGAGCCCGCCGCCGCCATAATCCTTGGGCCAGTCGGGCACGGTCCAGCCGCGCTCCGCCATTGCTTCGAGCCACTGCCGCTGCGCGTCCGACTGGAAGGTCCAGTTCCCTCCGCCCCAGCAAAGGTCGGCCTCGGACCGGATCGGGGTCCGCATCTCCGGCGGGCAGTTGGCCTCGAGCCAGGCGCGGGTTTCGCTGCGGAACGCGTCGAGATCCGTCATGCGCCGCCTATCCGCCGCGCCGGTGCGCTTGTCGAGCCTCTACGGCCGTCGGTTCAGCAGCGGACCGTCGGGTCGTATTGCGGGTTGCCGGACGGGTCGACGTAATAGCAGAAGCCGCGGCTATCCTTGTAATATTGCCGGCCGCCGATCACCGGTCCCTTGATCAGGTAGCCGGCCGCGCCGCCGGCAACCATGCCGACTGCCGCGCCCGAGACGGGGTCGAGGCCGATCGCTCGCCCAGCCAGCGCGCCGAGCGCTCCGCCGACAAGGACGCCGGCCGTGGTTCGACCCTCAACACTATTGCGGCCGTAGGGATCGGTCGCGCAGGCGCTGAGAAGAGCCGCGGGACCCAAAATGGCAAGAACAAGAGCCTGCTTCACCGGTGCCTCCTTACGCGTGCCCCGGATGCTCGCGCCTAAAGCGCGCGACGAGGCGGGTCTGTTCCTCGCGGGTACCGCTGCCCGGTCCGGATCGGAACTTGCAAGCCTGTCAGCAGCGGCCTAGCGCGCGTCGCGGGAGACCCACATGGAAGACGTGATGGACAAGCCGACCACCAGCCCGATTTCGACCCGCAAGCATGGCGACGTGCTGATCGTCCTGTCGAACAACCCGCCGGTGAACGCGCTCGGCGCTGCGGTCCGGCAGGGCTTGGTCGCGGCGATCGAGCAGGCCGACGCGGATGACAGCGTCAAGGCGGTGGTGATTGCCTGCGAAGGACAGACCTTCTTTGCCGGCGCCGACGTCTCCGAGTTCGGCACCCCCAAGGCGCTCGAGCAGCCGATGCTCCCGCAGGTCGTCGACATCATCGAGGGATGCAGCAAGCCGGTCGTTGCGGCGATCCACGGGACGGCGCTCGGCGGGGGGCTCGAGGTGGCGCTTGCCTGCCATTATCGCGTCGCGCTCACCTCGGCGCAGCTTGGGACGCCCGAGGTGAAGCTCGGGCTGCTGCCCGGCGCGGGCGGGACGCAGCGGCTGCCGCGCGTCGCGGGGGTCCGAAAGGCACTCGAAATGTGCGCGACCGGCAATCCCATCGGGGCCAAGGACGGGTTCGCGTGCGGCCTGGTCGATCGCCTGATCGAGGGCGAGCTGATCCCGCACGCCGTCGGTTATGCAGAGGAAGTGCGCGACGTCCGCCCGCTGCCCAAGAGCAGCGAGCGGCAGGACAAGCTCAACGAGTGTAATCCAGACACCTTCGAGGCCTTCCGCCAGGAGAATGCGCGCAAGTTCCGCGGGTTCGAGGCACCGCTCAAGAATGTCGAAGCGGTCAAGATCGCCTGCCAGAAGCCCTACGCCGAAGGCGTGCTCGACGAGCGCAAGCTGTTCATGGAGCTGATGAGCGGCACCCAGGCGAAGGCGCAGCAATATTTCTTCTTCTCAGAGCGCAAGGCGAACAAGATCGAGGGCCTGCCCGAGAACACCGCCCCGCGCGACATCCGCCGGGTCGGGGTGATCGGTGCCGGCACGATGGGCGGCGGCATTTCGATGAACTTCCTGTCGGCCGGAATTCCCGTGACGATCGTGGAAATGGGCCAGGAAGCGCTTGACCGCGGCACCGGCGTGATGCGCAAGAATTACGAAGCGACCGCTTCGAAGGGCCGAATGACGACCGAGCAGGTCGAAAAAGCCATGGGGCTATTGAGCCCGACGCTCGATTTCCAGGCCCTCGCCGACTGCGATTTGATCATCGAGGCGGTCTACGAGGACATGGACGTCAAGAAGGAGGTGTTCGGCCGGCTCGACAAGCTTGCCAGGCCCGGCGCGATACTCGCGTCCAATACGTCCTACCTCAACATCAATGAGATCGCCGCAAGCATCTCGCGGCCCGGCGATGTCGTCGGCATGCACTTCTTCTCGCCCGCCAACGTGATGAAGCTGCTGGAGGTGGTGCGCGGCGACAAGACTGCGCCCGACGTGCTGCTGACCGCGATGCAGCTCGGCAAGAAGATCAGGAAGGTGCCCGTGGTCGCCGGCGTCTGCCACGGCTTCATCGGCAACCGCATGCTGATGCCGCGGCAGGTAGAGGCCACCAAGCTGCTGCTGGAAGGCGCGACGCCAGAGCAGGTGGATCGCGTCCATGTCGAGTTCGGAATGCCGATGGGCCCGTTCCAGATGGC
>DATENV010000177.1:0-4031 GCA_035274805.1 Sphingomicrobium sp.
CGAGCCCGTTCGCGGTCCTGGCCAAGCTTCGGAAGAACGACCAGGCCTAGAAGGGAACGTCGTCGTCGAGGTCGGTGTCGAACGCGGCCGGTTGCGGGCGCGATTGCGTCTTGGCCGGCGCTCCGCCGCCGAAATCGTCGCCGCCGAAGTCCTCGTTGAACGCGCCGCGATTACCGCCGCCGCCCTCACGGCTGTCGAGCAACTGCAGCTCACCGCGGAATTTCTGAAGCACGACTTCGGTCGAGTAGCGGTCGTTGCCGCTCTGATCTTGCCACTTGCGGGTCTGGAGCTGGCCTTCGATGTACACCTTCGAGCCCTTGCGCAGATAGTTCTTGGCGACTCGGCCGAGGTTCTCGTTGAAAATCGCCACCGAGTGCCACTCAGTCCGCTCCTGGCGGTTGCCGTCGCGATCCTTCCAGTTCTCGGATGTCGCGATGCGCAGGTTGACCACCTCGCCGCCATTGCTGAACGAGCGCGACTCCGGGTCCGCGCCCAGATTGCCGACCAGGATCACCTTGTTCACGCCCGCCATGTGACTCTCCATTCCAGTTGGAACGGCGATAAAGCAGCGGTGCGCCCGGCGCCAGTCCTAGGCGGGCGCCAAGCGCTTCGACGACCAGCGGTTCCACAGGAAGCCGAGCAGCAGTGCAACCAGCGTCACCAGCTGGGCGGTAATGCCCTGCAAGGTCGGGAACAGGCCGAGCACAGAAATCCTCGGCAAGGCCGCCAGCGGATGGATCGCAATCAGGCCGGCCTCCTGGAGCGCCGCGACGCCCTTCCCGGCGAGCACGACGGCCAGAATGGCGACCAAGGCGGAACTGTACGCGAAGAATTTGCCGATCGGCAGGCGCTGGCTGAAACGCAGCATGGCGACCGCAATCGCGGCCAGCGCGACGCAGCCGGCGAGCCCGCCCGCGACCAGGCCGCCGACGCTGCCCTCGGCCGCCATCGCGGTGAAGAACAGGATCGTCTCGAACACCTCCCGATAGACGGCGATGAACGCGAGCGAGAACAGGAACCAGCGCGAATCCCGCGCCAGCGCCTTGTGGAGCTTTTCGCGAATATAGCGTTGCCACTGTCCGGCCTGCGCCTTGCCGTGCATCCAGATGCCGACGAACAGCAGGATCGCCGCCGCGAGCAGCGACCCGAAACCCTCGGTCAGCTCCCGGCTCGCGCCGCTCACGGTGATGAAGCTGGTCGCCGCCCACCAGGTCAGCACGCCCGCCGCCAACGCGCTGGTCCAGCCGGCATGAACCGGCCGAGCCAGCTCCGGCCGGTCGGCCTTGGTCAGGAACGCCAGCATCGCAACGACGATCAGCAGCGCTTCGAGGCCTTCGCGCAGCAGGATCGCGAACGCGCCGAGGAATGCCGAGGCATTGTTTGCCTGATCCGGGGAGAGCGCCATTTCGGCTTCATCGAAGAGCGCCTGAATTGCGGCCACCTGAGCCGAAATCTCGCTTGGGTCGCGCTGCGCGGCGATGCTTGCGCGAAGCTGCCCCATCGCCTGCTCGACTGTGGCGAGGAGCGAGGGATTGCGCGCGCTCAGCATCGGTTCGACCGGCTCGAAACCGTCGAGATAGGCGGCCAATGCGAGGCGCTTCGCCTCGTCGCGATTGCCCGCGCGATAGGCCGCCAGGGTTTCGTCGAGTCGCGCTCGGGCGATTCCGAGGCTCGAACCTTTCGCGGCCAGCGCCTCGGGATGGGCGCGCAGATAGGCAATCACCGGCCCGGCCTTGTCGGCGCCGATTTGCTTGGCCAGCTCGCTCTCGGACAGCGAGCTGAGTTCGTTGAGGCCGCGAATCCTGCCCTTGAGAGTTGGGTCGCTGTCCCAGATGCGCTTGCCGTGCCGCTCCAGCGCGGCGGGATAGGCGAAGCGGCTCGCCTGGAACGCCAGCGCCCATTTGTCCGCGTCGGGCAGCTGCGCGAAGCTCTGCATCGCGGTGCCTTCGAGCCCCTGATTGATCACCTGGTACAGCGCGAACGGGCTGCGCTGGCGCGCGCGCTCGCGATCGGCAAAGGCGATCGGCGGCGGATCGAGCTGCTTCGCCATCGGCGTTTGCGCGTCGCCCTTGGCGCCGTGGCAGCTGGCGCAATCCTGCTGAAACAATTGCGCGCCCCGTGCCAGGTCGGGCGGTTGCTTAGGGCCGAGCGCGACCGGATAAGCCGAGAGAAGGTGAGCCCCGAGGGTCCGGGCAGCGGACGCAACCTGCGGTGGCGGAGCCTTGCGCTCCACCAAGCTGGCGAATGCAGCCGCTTCACTCTCGAGTTTCAC
Organism: Sphingomicrobium sp.; assembly: GCA_035274805.1. GTDB lineage: Bacteria > Pseudomonadota > Alphaproteobacteria > Sphingomonadales > Sphingomonadaceae > Sphingomicrobium. The sequence continues at coordinate 2,273 of DATENV010000177.1, forward strand.
CTTGCTCGGGCTAGTCGGAAGCGCTGCAATCTTCTCGGCTACGGAGGCCGAGAATTCGCGCATCTCGGCATATTCCGACGCGCTGACGACCTTCCCATCGCGGACCGCGCCCGAATAATCGACCGCTACATAGTCAAGCACCCGCCAGGCGGTTTCGACGTCGTTGCCTTGCGCCGGCGCGCTCGACGGAAACGCCGCGAGAACGGCGATGATCAAGCCAAGGAAAGGCCAACGCAGCATATCGCGGCCTAACCTTCATGCGAATGATTATCAATAGCTGAGGTCAGCGCGGCGGATATCTGAGGCGGCCGAGGAAGCGCGACAGGCTCAAATGGTCGGACGACCCCCGCCACTCGGCCTTGAACTTCTCGAACCGCATCACGTCGTCGATCCGGCGGTCGAGAAACGCGCCGGTGTCCGCCCATCCCTCGCTCTGGTCGTCGAGCCAGACCAGCAATGTCGAGCCATAAACCGCGCCCAGCGTCATGCGCTTGGTGTAATGGTTGAAGTCGGTGCTGGTGTCGCCGGCGATCCGCCACATGAGGTCGGCGCTGCGCCAGGAAATACGCAACGCCAGCGGCAGGTTCTGGGGCATCGCCAGGATCGCCAAAGCCCGGCGCACGGCTTCGCGGGCGGAGCCCATGATTTCCAGCCGCCGCCACACAAGCGCGCGGATCTTCTCGCGGATCTTGAGCTTAGCCAGCCGCTCGGGCGTGAAATAGGCCTCGAGCGCGCGGTCGACCTCCTGGATGTAAAGGTCGATCATCGCCGCCTGGCCTTTGGGCATCGCAAGCCGCGCCTGCACGGGATCGACGCCCAGCTGGCCCGCCGCGCTGTCGATCGCGGCGCGGGTCCAGCCGTCGAACACCGCGTTCTCGCCCACCGCCAGCGCGAGGCGCCGACGCAATTGCTCGAGGGGGCTCGGCGACTCCATCGCGGTCAAGTGAGCGCCCCGGCCTTGGCGCGCAACCCCCGCTCGGGCAGCCGCACCAGCACGAGCGCCGCGGCGATGCCGAGGGCGCCGATCGCGTCGGTCGCCGAAAGCCCTTCGCCATAAGCGAACCATCCGATCACGGCGGAAATCATCGGCTGGGTGAGCAGCGCGAGACCGACAACCAGCGGCGGGAAGTTGCCGATCGAATAGATCAGCAGGCCCTGGCCGAGCACCTGGCTCGACAGCGCAAAGATAATCAGCGGAGTCCAGTCATTCGGCCAGATCTGCTCGCCGAGCCCGACGCTGATCGCCAGCAGCATCGGGATTCCGAACAAAGTCGCGAGCAGCAATAGCGGCAGCGGCTCGAGCTCGGTTCGCGCGCGCTCCATGAAGATCAGGTAGCCGCCGTAAAGCAGCCCGGCGACGAGGGTCAGGATGTCGCCGGTGAAATTCTTGGGGGACAGCTCGTAGCTGCCGCTCATCAGCAGCGTCGCGCCGGCCAGGGCGAGAAGCAGAGCGCCGGCCTGCTTGGCGGACGGACGCCGGTGCGCGAGCCATAAACCGTAGAGCGCGAAGACGAAGCTGCCGGTGTTGCCGAATAGGGTCGCGTTGCCGAGCTTGGTCATCAGGATGCCCGCGTTCCACGCGGCGAGGTCGAGGACGTAGAACAGCGCGGCGACAAAGATTGCGACGAGCACCGCGCGCTTCGGCCAGTGCGGCCGCTGGCCGGTGGCGTGCGACAGCGCGAATAGAAACGGCAGCGCGATCGTCACGCGCCAGAAGCCGATCGCCACCGGCCCGACGTCGGACAGGCGCACCAGCCAC
>DATENV010000178.1:0-3838 GCA_035274805.1 Sphingomicrobium sp.
TCCGACCGCCCCAACCGGCCATCCTACGGCGTTATCCGCTTCCTCCAGGACCACGGCTATCGCGTGCTCCCGGTGAACCCGCAGATCACCGGCGAGCACGTGCTCGGTGAGTTCGTCTGGCGCGAGCTTGCGCAGATCGGCGTCCCGATCGACATCGTCGACATCTTTCGTCGACCGGAAGCGGCCGCCGAAGCCGTCGAGCAGGCGATTTTCGTCGGCGCGAAAGCGGTGTGGATGCAGATCGGCGTCATCAACGAAGCGGCGGCCGCCAAAGCGGAGGCGGCGGGCCTGAAGGTGGTGATGGACCGTTGCCCGAAGATCGAAATTCCGCGCCTCGGCGTGCCGCGGATCGCCGCTAACGCCTAGGCTGCAGCCACCGTCATTTCGGGAACCAGGATCGTCGGCGCGTCGATGCCGTGCCGAAACTCGAGGTCGGCACCGGGCTCCAGCGTTGCGAACATGTCGATGAGGTTCGACGCGACGGTGATTTCCGAGAGCGGCTCGGTAATCTCGCCGCCGCGCACCATGAATGCGACCGCGCCGCGGCTGTAATCGCCGGTCACGCCGTTCACCCCCTGCCCGATCAGCTCGATGACCAGCACCGCTTCGGGAAAGGCTGCGAGCAGCTCATCGCGACTGCGCGAACCGGACTCCATGTAGAGGTTGCTCGGGCTCGCGCCGGGCGCGCCGCCCGCTCCGCGCGCGGCATGGCCGGTCGGCTCGATGCCGAGCTGGCGCGCCGACGCGCTCTCGGCGATCCAGCTTCTGAGAACTCCGTCTTCGACGAGGAGCTGCCGAGCGACGCGCAGGCCCTCGCCGTCGAACGGACGCGACCGCAGGCCGCGCTGCCGGAGCGGATCGTCGACGATCGTCACTCCGGGCGCGAATATGGCTGCCCCGAGCTTGTCCTGGAGGAAGCTCGTCTTGCGAGCGACCGATGCGCCGCTGATCGCGCTCGCAAAATGGCCGAGCAGGGTCGTGGATACGCGGGGATCGAACAGCACCGGATATTTGCCGGGCTTCGGCCGCCCGGGATTGAGGCGGGCGACCGCCCTGGTCCCCGCGCGGCGGCCGACGTCGGCGGCGCCATCGAGGTCCTGCAAATGCCGCGCGCTGTGCCAGGCATGATCGCGCTGCATCGCCGCGCCCTCGCCGGCGATCACTGATGCGGAGCAGCCATGACCGCCCGAAGTGTAGGCGCCCGAAAAGCCCTCCGACGTCGCCAGCGCTATGGTCGAGGCCGAGGCGCTGGCGCCGCATCCGCTGGAATTGGTCACGCCCGCGACGGCCAACGCCGCCGTCTCGGCTTCCAATGCGCGGGCGCGCAGCTCGGCCGGGTCGGGCTCGATACCGTCGGTCGCGTCGAGGAACGGCAGCTCGCCGCGCTGGAGCAGATTGGCCGGGGCAAGTCCCGCATACGGGTCTTCTGGCGCTTCTTTCGCCATTGCCAGGCAGCGGTCCACCAGCACCCCGAGCGCGTCGTCCGACAGGTCCGAAGAGGCGACGGTCGCCGAGCGTTGCCCGACAAACAGGCGGAACCCGATCTGTTCGCCTTCGGAGCGGCTGACGCTGTCGATCTCGCCCAGGCGCACCTGCACGCTCGACGAGCGATCAGCCGCGTAGAGCGCGTCGGCTGCCGTCGCGCCCGCGGCAATGCCGCGTTCGACCAGCGATTCGGCGATGCGGCGGGCGTCCTGCGGATCGAGCATCGGCGGCGCCTAGCGCGCGGACAGGCCGACGACCAGCATGGCGAGAAAGACGAGCAAGCCGGTGACTCGATTGGATCGGAACAGCCTCAGCGCGAGTTCGCCGTCGTTCGGGTCGGCCCGGATCGCCTGGTTGACGAGGTGCAGCCCGGCCGGAGCGAGCGTCAGCACCGCAAGCCAATCCGGACGGACCGACCAGATCGCCGCGGCCCACAGAAGCACGGCGACGGCATAGAATAGCCCGACGCCGAGCGGCGCCTTGTCGCCGAGACGCCGCGCCGAGGATTTGACCCCCACCAGCGCATCATCCTCCTTGTCCTGGATTGCGTAGAGCGTGTCGTAGCCGACCACCCACGCGATGCTTCCGAACCAGAGCAGGAACGCGGAGAGGTCGATGGTCCCGCGGACCGCCGGCCAACCGACCAAAGCGCCCCAGGAGAAGACCAGCCCGAGCCAGGCCTGCGGCCACCAGGTGATCCGCTTCATGAAGGGATAGGCGGCAACCGGCGCGATGCTGACGAGCGCGATGAGTGCTGCCGCCCACCGGAGCTGAAGCAGCACGACGAGGCCGATCAGGCAGAGCAAGGCGATCAGGATCCACGCCGACCGCGGCGAGACGCGGCGGCTGGCGAGCGGGCGCAGGCGCGTGCGCTCGACCTGCCGGTCGAGGTCGCGGTCGACGATGTCGTTGTAGACGCATCCAGCGCTGCGCATCGCGAAGGCGCCCAGCGCCAGCCACAGAAACAGCGCCCAGCGCCCGTCCACCCCGGCGAGCGCGACGCTCCACGCGCACGGCCAGTAGAGCAGCCAGGTCCCGATCGGGCGGTCGAGCCGCATCAGCGAAGCGAGCGGCCGGAGGCGCGGCGGCAGCGCGCCGATGAAGCCGCGCCGCTCGCTGTCGGGGACGATATCGGTCGTCGCGCTCACGCCGGCGGCGTTAGCGCCGGACGCGCCGCTTGTCTTGCGATGAACCTCCGTAGCGGAGGCGCGCACTAACGCCCAAGCGGCGACCGGCTGCCGGCCTCATTGGCAGCGACGGTCACCGCGAACGGGCGCCTCTCCGGCTGGCTTGTCAGTCGCCCAAATGGCATTCGGACGGGGAGGCGTTCTCGTCGATCGTCCCGCCGAGCCTCTAGCGGTTCTTGCCGCCGAGGTCGGTCATCGGCTTGCCGACCTGGGCCTGCGCCTGCGCGGTTGCGAGGCTCGCCCGGGCCGCTTCAGCCCTCTCGTCATGCTCCTTCCATGCGGCTGCCGCCTCATCCATCGAGGTGCTCACATCTTGCATCATGGAGCCGATGCTGGACATCGCGACCTGCGCGTACACGTCCTTTTTCAATTCGATATCCATCGGGCGCTTTTCGAGCTTGGCGTCGACCGCCTCGACCACCAGGCGCCGGATTTGCCCCTTGATCAGGGCGCGCGCCTCGCTGTTGCGCCAATTGCCGCTCGGCGCTGTGCCATCGGTATAATAGATCGTGACGTCGCTGGCATTGGCGCCCTTTGGATCGATCTTCGCGACGATCGTCGCGATGTCATCATTGTCGTGGGTGAATTTCCATTGCACGGCATTGTCCGCCGGGCTCGCTTCGAAGCTGACGTCGACCGGATTAAGGCCGCCCGGAAGCGGCTCGAGCGTGTCGGAACCGAGCGAGCTGATGCCCGCGAAAGCGTCCTCGGGCGCGACCTGGTAGGTCTCGGCGCCACATGCGCTGAGGAGTAGCGCGGCAATTCCAATCATCATCTTCTGCATGGTTTGTCCCCTTGGTTTACTCGATCATTCCCTAGGTAATCGCGTTGATGGCCGCGTCGCGTCGGACGAAGGCCGGGTGGCGGCTTCCATCCGGGCGCGCGGTGAGTTCGACTGACTGTATTGGCTGAAATCGCTTTGGGCTTGCGTGGCCTTCAGCTGGTCGGCCACTTCCTTGAAGATTTCTTCGGTCGCGGCGCCGATTTCGCGGATCTGTTCAGGATGCGCCGCGGCGTTGGCCGCGAACGCCTTCATGGCTTCGTTTTGATCCGGCGGCCGGCGCTCGAGCGCGGCATCGACATATTCGTGGAAACTGGTCTCGGCATAGCTGCGCACGAAGCTGGTCGACAGCAGTCGCTCCGACCAATCCTGATCGTTGTCGCGG
>DATENV010000179.1:0-2991 GCA_035274805.1 Sphingomicrobium sp.
ATTCCTCCCCCTCGATGGGGGAGGCCAGGTGGGGGTGGCTGCGGGCGTAAGGGCTCTATGTCCTCGATCACCCCACCCCTTCCCCTCCCCATCAAGGGGAGGGGTGTTCCCGCGACATTTGCCTCTTATAGCCGCGCCATGGCCGACCAGCGGGACACAGGCGAATATCGCAGCGGGCACGATCCGCGCACGCTGCGCGATGCGCTCGGCTGCTTCGCCACCGGCGTGACGGTGGTCACCTGCCTCAATAGCGACGGCAAGCCGGCGGGCCTGACGGTCAACAGCTTCACCTCGGTGTCGCTCGATCCGCCGCTGCTGCTGGTATGCCTCGCCAAGCAGGCGGCGAGCGCGGCGTCGTTGATCGAGGCGCCGCATTTCGCGGTCAACGTCCTGCAGACGGGGCAGCAGCCGGCCTCGATCCGCTTCTCGACGCGCGATGAAGACCGGTTCGGCGCGACGTCCTGGTCGTGCGGCGAAGGCGGAGCGCCGATCCTCAAGGATTCGCTCGGCGTGTTCGAATGCGAGCGGCACGCCGTGCACGACGGCGGCGACCATCACATCCTGATCGGCCAGGTGGTCAAGGCGAGCTTCGATGCCGGGCTCGATCCCTTGCTGTTCTTCCGCGGGCGCTACCGCCGCCTGCACTTCGACTAGTCGACGATCAGCTCTTCGGGGTGCCTGGTGAAGCGGCGCACGATCGTCGCGATGATCGCGCCAATCACCAGCCCGACCACGGCGCCGCCAAGCGCATTCACGGTCCACGCGACGAGGGCCGAAAGGGGGCCGGCGCTCTCGCCCGCGCGGTGGCCGAGCTCCTCGATGGCGTGCGGGATGAAGGCGGCGACGCCAATCTCCTCGAGTCCGTGGACGAGGATTCCGCCGCCGACCCAAAGCATCGCCGCCGTGCCGATCGTCGACAGGGCGACGAGCAGCTTTGGAACCACGTGCACCAGGGCATTGCCGAACGCCCGCGTCGACGCGCGGCGGCGCTCGGCCATGTGCAGGCCGATGTCGTCGAGCTTCACGATCAGCGCGACGACGCCATAGACGCCGACCGTAATCGCGATGGCGACGACGATGAGCGCGATGGCGGTGGTCGTCAGGGTGAGGTGCTCGAGGCTGGCGAGCGCGATCGCCATGATCTCGGCCGACAGGATGAAGTCGGTGCGGATCGCCCCTTTTACCTGCATCTTCTCGAGCTCGTGCGGGTCGCCCATCGCGTCGACCAGCTGCTCCTCATGCTCGTGCTCGTGGAGCAGCTTCTCGAGAATCTTCTCGGTCGCCTCGAATGCGAGATAGGCGCCGCCGATCATCAGCAGCGGCGTGATCAGGAACGGCGCGAAGGCGGTCAGCAGCAGCGCCGCGGGCAACAGGAACAGGATCTTGTTGCGGATCGACCCCCAGGCGATCTTGCCGATGATCGGCAGCTCGCGGTCCGGCGACAGGCCGACGACGTAGCGCGGCGTCACCGCAGTATCGTCGATGACCACGCCCGCGGCCTTGGTGCCGGCCTTGCCCGCCGCGCCGGCGACATCGTCGAGCGATGAAGCGGCCAGCTTGGCGATGGTTGCGACATCGTCGAGGAGCGCGATCAGTCCGGAGGGCATCGCGGGCGCCTACGCGAACTTGCAGCCGCAGCGCAATTCGCGCATCGGCGCCCGATGCTGGCATTGGACTTCGTCAAGGTGAACCGCGAGGCGGTCGAGCGCGCGATCCGCGACAAGGGCGTCGATCTCGATCTCGCTCAACTGCTGGCGCTGGACGCCGAGGTTCGCACCGCCAAGACGGAGATCGATAAGCTGCGGGCCGAGCGCAATGCGGTCAGCGCGAAGTTCAAGGACGCCTCGCCGCAAGAGAAGGCGGAGCTCGGCCGCCAGGCGAAGGAAGCCGGCGCGCGCGCGTCGGCGCTGGAAAGCGAGCTTGCCGGCAAGGAGGCGGAGCTCAAAGCGCTGCAGCTCAAGCTGCCGGGCATCCCGTACGAAGGGGCGCCGGTCGGCCCCGACGAGAGCTTCAACCAGGTCATCCGCACCGTCGGCGAGCCGCCGAAGTTCGACTTCGAGCCGCTCGACCATGTCGCGCTGATCGAGCAAAACGACTGGGCCGACCTGTCGCGGGTGACTCCGGTGTCGGGCAGCCGCACCTATTGCCTGAAGGGCGCGCTGGCGCTGCTCGAGACGAAGCTGATGGCCTGGGCGCTCGAGCAAATCGCCGCCGCCGGCTTCACGCCGATCACCGTGCCGGCGATCGCGCGCGAACAGGCGTTCCTCAACCAGGGCCAATTCCCGGGGCACGAGGAAGAGACGTACGAGCTGCCGAACGACGATCTGTGGCTGGCCGGGACCGCGGAAGTCGTGCTGACCTCGCTTCATTCGGGCGAGATCATCGAGGGCGCGCAGCTGCCGATCCTCTACGCCGGTTACTCGCCCTGCTTCCGCCGCGAGGCGGGGAGCGCGGGCAAGGACGTCCGGGGGCTGCTCCGCGTCCACCAGTTCGTGAAGGTCGAGCAATATGTGATCTGCGAGGCGAACGAGGCGCAATCGGCCAACTGGCACGCCCAGCTGCTCCAGCAGGCCGAGCTGCTGCTGCAGGCGCTCGAGATACCGTACCAGGTGATCGAAACCTCGACCGGCGACATGGGCCTCGGCAAGTACCGGATGAACGACCTCGAGAGCTGGGTGCCGTCCTTAAGCAAGTACCGCGAGACGCACAGCTGCTCGACGCTGCACGACTGGCAGGCGCGGCGGGCGAACATCCGTTACCGCGGCGCGGACGGGAAGGTACGGTTCGCGCACACGCTGAACAACACGGCCCTCGCCTCCCCGCGCATCCTCGTCCCGCTGCTGGAGAACCACCAGACGGAGGATGGGCGCGTGCGGCTGCCCAAGGCGATGCAGGACCTGATGGGGGCTGAATACCTCTGAGCTGTCATTGCGAGCCGCCGGAGGCGGCGCGGCAATCCAGGAACTGCAACTGGATTGCTTCGCTTCGCTC
>DATENV010000180.1:0-2814 GCA_035274805.1 Sphingomicrobium sp.
ATTGCCGAGGTCGATCCGTCCGCGAAGCTGTTCAAGATCTTCATCGACCCCGAGGCCGACCAGCCGGGCAACCGCTTCAACGACGGCAAGGTCGACCGCCGCGGCCGATTCTGGGCCGGCACCATGGACGACCAGGAGAAACAGGCGTCGGGCACGCTCTATTGCGTGGACGCGGACCTGAAGTGCGAAGCGATCGACAGCGGCTACAAGGTCACCAACGGACCGGCGTTCAGCCCGTCGGGAGACATCATGTACCACAATGATTCGGCGCGGCAGGTCACCTACGCGTTCGATCTCGACAGCAGCGGCACCGCCGCAAACCGCCGTACCTTCCTCCAATTCCGCGAAGGCGACGGATATCCCGACGGAATGACCGTCGACGCCGAGGGCTGCCTGTGGATCGCCTTCTGGGATGGCGGCTGCATCCGCCGCTTTTCGCCGCAAGCCGAGTGGCTGGAGACGATCGAGCTGCCCGTCACCAGGCCGACCAGCTGCGTCTTCGGCGGGCCCGAGCTGGACCGGCTTTTCATCAGTTCGGCGAGCATCGGGCTCGATGCCGACGCGCGGCAAATGCAACCAAACGCCGGGGGGTTGTTTATGCTCATGCCGGGCGTGCGGGGACTCGCCGACGTCCCCTTTGCAGGGTGACCAAGGCGCATGAGAGAATGACAAGGGGAGACTGAGCCATCGCCAACTTCATGTTCGCGACGGGGATTGAGAACAGCTACCCGACCATCAACCACGGCAAGACCCGGGTCGATGAGATGGAGGTCTGCGGCCATTACGAACGGTGGCGCGAGGACTTCGACTGCGTCCAGGAAGTCGGCATCAACTATCTGCGCTACGGGCCGCCGATCCACAAAACCTTCCTCGGGCCCACCAAGTTCGACTGGGAGTTCACCGACCTCACCTTCGCGGAGCTGAAGCGGCGCGACATCACGCCGATCGTCGACCTCTGCCACTTCGGCCTGCCCGACTGGCTCGGCAATTTCCAGAACCCCGATTTCCCGCGCCTGTTCGCCTCCTACGCCGGCGAGTTCGCCGAGCGCTATCCCTGGGTCCAGCTCTACACGCCGATCAACGAGATGTTCATCTGCTCGGTTTTCTCCGCCAAATACGGCTGGTGGAACGAGCAGAAGAAGGACGACAAGTCGTTCGTCACCGCGCTCAAGCACATCGTCAAGGCCAACGTGATGGGGATGATCGAAATCCTCAAGCGCCGCCACGACGCGATCTTCATCCAGTCGGAATCCTCGGAATATTATCACGCGGACTCGCCGGGCGCGATCGGCCGCGCCGAGGTCCTCAACCAGATGCGGTTCCTGTCGCTCGACCTCAATTACGGCCGGCGGGTCGACAGCGGGATGTACCAGTATTTGCTGGATAACGGCATGGCGCGCGAGGAATATGAGTGGTTCCTCGAGCACCGGCTCAAGCAGCACTGCATCTTCGGCAACGATTATTACCAGCTCAACGAGCACCGGGTATTCGCCGACGGGCATACGGTCGCCGCCGGCGAGACCTTCGGGTACGCCGAGATCACGCGGCAATATTACAACCGCTACCGGCTGCCGGTGATGCATACCGAGACCAATTTGTGGGAGGGCCAGCACGGCGACGAAGCGGTCAAATGGCTGTGGAAGGAATGGGCCAACGTCCTTCGCCTGCGCAACGTCGGCATCCCGACCGTCGGCTTCACCTGGTACAGCCTGACCGACCAGGTCGATTGGGACACCGCGCTTCGCGAGCAGAACGGCAACGTCAACCCGCTCGGCTTGTTCGACCTGGACCGCAAGATCCGCAACGTCGGCAAGGCCTACAAGCAGCTGATCGCCGACTGGCGCAACGTGCTGCCGGCGCAGAGCGTGTGCCTGATCGTGCCGATCAAGAAGATCAGCGACATGCCCGACGAGGACGACGCTGCCGGGCGCCACCTCGAGGGTAGCGGCACCCAGGCGCACGAGGCGGAAGCGTGACCCAGCGCAAGATCGGGAAGATCGAGACCTTCCTCGTTCCGCCGCGCTGGCTGTTCGTCCGCGTCGAGAGTGAGGACGGCGCGGTCGGCTGGGGCGAAGCCAGCCTCGAGGGCTGGGCGGAAGCGGTCGACGGGGTGTTCGAGGCCTATCGCGACCGTTTCATCGGCGCCGACCCGTTCGCGATCGAGGACATTTGGCAGGTCGGCTACCGCGGCGGCTTCTATCGCGGCGGGGCGGTCCTGATGTCGGCGCTGTCGGGGCTCGAGCAGGCGCTGTGGGACCTCAAGGGCCGCGCGCTCGGCCTGCCCGCGTGGCAGATGCTGGGCGGCAAGGTGCGCGAGAAGGTCCGATCCTACGCCTGGATCGGTGGCGACCGGCCGCACGAGATCGGCGAGGCGGCGGCGGGCCGCAAGGCGCAGGGCTTCACCGCGGTCAAGATGAACGCGACTGCTGAGCTCAACTGGATCGGAACTAACAAGCAGTTCGACGAGGTCGTGAAGCGGGTCGAGGCGGCACAGGCGCAGGGCATGGACGTGGGCCTCGACTTCCATGGCCGAGTCCACCGGCCGCTCGCCAAGCAGCTGGCCAAGGTGCTCGAGCCGCTCGGCCTGCTGTTCATCGAGGAGCCGCTGCTGTCGGAGAACATGGATGGCTTGCCGGAAATTGCCGCGCATACCACCACGCCGATTGCGCTTGGCGAGCGGCTCTACAGCCGCTGGGAGTTCAAGCCCTTCTTCGAGCAGGGCGCGGTCGACATCATCCAGCCCGATCTCAGCCACGCCGGCGGCATCCTCGAAGTGCGCAAGATCGCGGCGATGGCCGAAGCCTATGACGTCGC
>DATENV010000181.1:0-7549 GCA_035274805.1 Sphingomicrobium sp.
AGGCGGTCGTGCGCGCTCGCCTTAGGCGCCACCTCGACAGTTGTCGGCGACATGACCAGCGGCGGATTCGGCGCCGGCGCCGGCATCGGTGCCGTGGCGCATGCCCCCAGCGCGAGCATCGAACAGGACAGGGTCAGGCGGCCGGCGTTCATCATCAAGACCTCGAAAAATGGCGTTCGCAAATGCGAAAGAGGCGCTGCGGCTACGCCGCAACGCCCCTTCGATCAATCAGCCGCTCGGCTCTACCAGAAGAAATTGTGGATCACGTCGACGACCTCGCCGGTCCACGTGTCGACCAGCAGCGCGTCGTCCCAATAACGTACCCACACGGTGCCTGGCGGCGCATAAGGCAGGCGATACTGGTATGGATCGTGGATCCGGTAGCGGCTGCCGTAATAGCTCGGCCACAGCCGCCAGCCGATCTGGTACGGCCGGTAGTTCCAGCCGAACGGATCGTAATAAACGCCGATCCGGAACAGCGAGCGATGCCGATTGCGCCAGCTCCGCCAATCGTAGCGGTAGTCGCGGCGCCAATCGGTGCTCCAGTTGGTCGAATGGCGACGGCGGTTCTCGGTGCGAAGCGGCGGCTGGGTCCCTTCGCGCGGCGAGCCGCTGACGATCAACGGATTGCGCGTGCGCATCACGTTGGGAAGCGGGCGGTCCGAGTGGCGGAGGTCGCCGCTGCGCGTCCAGCCGGTGCGATCGCGAGTCTAGCGCGATGTTTCGCCCGATCGTTGCGCGGGATCTCGCACGTACCGCGCGGTTTCGCCCGGCTGCTGGATATTCTCGCGAGTCCAGCGTGACGTGCCATCGGCGCGCTGATTTCGGCGAGCCTCGTGGAATTGCTCGACGTCGCGACGGTCCGGAAGGACGTGGTGGTTGGCTTCTTGCGGCGCCGGGCGGTCGAACGCATGGCCGCGCAGCTCGATCTGCGGCCGCTCGGCGCGAGGCTGCTCGGCCCGTTCGGCCTGCCGCTGCGCGCGGAATTGCTCGCGCGCCTGTTGGCGTGCTTCGCGCTCTTCCTGATTGTCGGATTGCTGCTGGTGATGCCGGTCGCGGTCGCCGCGATCGCCATGGTCGCCGCGATCCTGCGCAAGCGCGGGCGATGCCGCGGCGCTGGCGAGAAGAATGGAGATGAGGAGTTTACGCATGACGGTGGCTTTCGAAGGCTTTGCTGCGATGGAAAGTGCGCCTCGATCGATGAGCCGCGGCTGAACCGTTTCGGAAGCGTTTATTCAGCCTTCCAGCCTGGTGACGACCTGCGGCGCGGCCGGGACCGCGGCCTTGGCTGCGCGGGCGATCGCCTTGCGGATGCGCGGGTAGGCGCCGCATCGGCAGAGGTTCGGCAGCGCCGCGATCTGTTCCTCTGACGGCGATGGGGTGGCCTGGAGGAGCGCGGCAATCGCCATGATGAAGCCGGGCTCGCAATAGCCGCACATCGTCACCTGCTCGGCGAGCCAGGCCTGCTGCACCGGATGCGCGCCGTTCGCCGACAGCCCCTCGATGGTCGTCACGCTCGCGCCTGCGAGCGCGCCGATGGTGACGCTGCAGCTGGTCGCCGCGCGCCCGTCGACGATCACCATGCAGGCGCCGCAGTCGCGGCTGTCGCAGCCGTATTTCGTGCCGGTCAGGTTCGACCCGTCGCGTAGCGCCCAAAGCAGCGGCGTCTGGGGATCGAGCTTATAATGCACGCCCTCGCCATTGACCGTCATCCGCGTCATGCGCCAACGCTAGCGCGGTCGCATCCGCGCTGCCAAGATGAAGTCATGCCACGGGTGAAAACGGGCACCGGCCGAATGATCGGCTACACCGCGTCGGGCGGCGGCGAGGCGACTCCGATCGTCTTCCTTCACGGCGTCGGGTCGGACAAATCGGTCTGGCGCCCCCAGCTCGGACATTTCGGCCCCACGCGCGGCGCAATCGCCTTCGACTATCCAGGCTACTGCGACAGCGACCCCGCGCCCCAAGGTGCCACGAGGGACGATTATGCCGCCGCGATCCTGTCGGCGATGCGCGAGCTCGGAATCGAACGCGCGCACGTCTGCGGCCTGTCGCTCGGCGGCGTGGTCGCCATTGCCATGCATCATTCCGCGCCGGACCGATGCGCCACATTGATCCTCGCCGACACCTTCGCCGTGCATCCGGACGGCCGCGCGATCCATGAGCGTTCGCTCGCCGGAAGCGGCGACCTCCCGGCAATGGCCGAGGCGCGCGTCGATGTCCTCCTTGCCCAGCCCGCCGATCCGGCCGTCCGCCGCGAGGTGGTCGAGACCATGTCGCGGATCGACCCCGCAGCCTACCGAATCGGTGCCGAGGCGGTCTGGCTAGCCGACCAGCGCGGCCGCGCCGCGGTGATCGATGTGCCCACGCTCGTAATCTGCGGCATCGAGGACAAGGTGACTCCGCCGGCTTTGTCCGAGGAGCTGGCAAGCCTGATTCCCGACGCGCGGTTGCAACTCATCGAAGGCGCTGGCCATCTCGGCAATCTCGAAAAGCCGGCCGAGTTCAACAGGATGGTCGAGGACTTCATCGAACGGCTCGGTTAATGTCTCCTTTCGCCCGTTGCTGTCGCGCACGATTTCAGGTGGACGAGCTCGTCCTGCTGTTGATCCGCTGGTGAACAACGGCGATGAATTGCGTCGCTGATGAGACGCTTGCCCAAACGCCTACTTCGTCACCACCTGCCGATTGGTCTGGCTACCTTCCTGGGTGGCGCCCTCTTTTATGGCGTGCATCCCATATCCGACCTGATCGGCCGCCTGAGCTTCGCGAGCGCATATCCGGCTCTTATCCTGATTTCGCTGAGCCTCCTGATTGGCCCGTTGAAGGTGATGTCAGGCAAGCGGGTGCCTGTTTCCATGGATCTTCGTCGAGACCTCGGAATCTGGGCAGGAATGACGGGCCTCTTCCACGCGGCCGTGGGGCAGTTTGTCCACCTGCGCGGGCGGCCGTGGCTATATTATGTCTATGAGAACTCGCGCGATCGGAATTTGGTGCCGCTGAGGCATGATCGGTTCGGCTTCGCGAACTATACCGGGTTGTCCGCCGCGCTCATCCTGTTGCTGTTGCTTTGCCTGTCGAATGACGCAAGCCTGCGCAAGCTTCGAACCCAGAGCTGGAAAAGGCTGCAGCGCTGGAACTACGCCTGCTTCGCACTGATCGCGGTTCACACCTTCCTTTATCAGCTGGGCATGGAGCGCCAGAAACTGCCATTCGTTGCGACGGCAATCATTGCGGTCGTCACGACCTCGTTGATCCAGTGGCACGGCTTCCGGTTGCAAAGAAGCAGGCCGCCGAGGAGCCTCGGCGGAGCCTAGCGTCGGCTTCCAGCCCATTCCCTGACATTCGGCCTGTCCTACAGGCGCGCGGTTGTGTCATGCTGCGGCGATGCCGTTTTTCGGAATTGACATAGACTTTGGAGCGCCGCTGTTCCCCTGTTCGGCGTCGCCGCTAAGGTCACGAAAAAGCGGACGCATCGCGTGACTTTAGTGAACTTAAGCGAGACCCGCCGGTGAAAATTGCCTGCATCGGCGGCGGGCCCGCGGGCCTCTATTTCGCGATCTCGATGAAGCTGCGCGATCCGCGCCACGAGATCGAAGTGTTCGAGCGCAACGCGCCCGGCGTGACCTTCGGCTGGGGAGTCGTCTTCTCCGACCTCACGGTCGACAACATCACCAGGAACGACTCGGTTTCCGCAGCGATCATCACCGCCGAGTTCGCGCACTGGGACGACATCGACGTCCACTTCCGCGGCGAGACCGTCACCTCGGGCGGGCACGGCTTCATCGGCATCGGCCGCAAGCGGATGCTCGAAATCTTGCAGGCCCGCGCCCACGAGCTCGGCGTCATGCTGCACTTCAACGCCGAGTGCGATCCCGCCGACCCGAAGTGGCGCGGCTACGACCTGGTCATCGCGTCGGACGGCGCCAACTCGCGGTTCCGCGACGCCGATGCCGAAGCGTTCGGCCTCGACGTCGACGTGCGCGCCAACAAGTTCGTCTGGCTCGGCACGTCCAAGGTGTTCGATGCCTTCACCTTCGCCTTCGAGGAGACCGAACACGGCTGGATCTGGGCGCACGCTTACCGCTTCGCCCCGGACTGCTCGACCTTTATCGTCGAGTGCGCGGAGGGCACCTGGCGTGACTTCGGCTTCGACCGGATGTCGCAGGACGAAAGCATCGCCGCCTGCGAAAAGCTGTTCGCCAAATATCTCGACGGCCATAAGCTCCAGTCCAACTCGACCCATCTCGTCGGGTCCGCCGCCTGGCTCAACTTCAAGCGCATCAAGTGCGAGCGCTGGTCGAGCGGCAATGTCATCCTGCTCGGCGACGCCGCGCACACCGCCCATTTCTCGATCGGCTCGGGCACCAAGCTCGCGCTCGAGGATGCGATCAAGCTGGCGGAGGTTCTGAACCGCGAGGGTCTGTCGGTCGAAGCGGCGCTCGACGAATATCAGGCGGAGCGCAACCTCGAGGTGCTCAAGCTCCAGAACAGCGCGCGCAACTCGACCGAATGGTTCGAGACGCTGGAGCGCTACACCCAGTTCGAGCCGCTGCAGTTCGCTTACTCGCTGCTGACGCGCAGCCAGCGAATCAGCCATGAGAACCTCCGCCTGCGCGACCGCGAATGGCTCGAGGGTGTCGAGCGTTGGTTCTGGAAGCGCGCCACCGACGGCCGCTCGAACAAGACCGCGCCGCCGATGTTCGCGCCGTTCAGGCTGCGCGAAATGGAGGTCATGAACCGCGTCACCGTCTCGCCGATGGCGATGTATTCGGCGGTCGACGGTACCCCCAACGACTTCCACTTCGTCCATTACGGCGAACGCGCGATGGGGGGCGCCGGCCTCCTGTTCACCGAAATGACCTGCGTCTCGCCCGATGGCCGGATCAGCCCCGGCTGCACCGGCATGTGGAACGCCGAGCACGTCGCCGCGTGGAAGCGCATCGTCGACTTCGTCCACGCCAATTCGCGCTCAAAAATCTGCCTCCAGCTCGGCCATTCTGGCGGCAAGGGCTCGACCCGGCTCGGCTGGGAAGGGAACGACGTCCCGCTCGACGATGGCAACTGGCCGGTGATGGCGGCCAGCGACGTGCCATGGTCGCCGGTCAACCAGGCACCCAGGCCGATGACCCGCACCGACATGGATTTGGTGCGCGACCAGTTCGTCGCCGCGGTGCGAATGGGGCTCGAATGCGGGTTCGACATGGTCGAGCTGCACGCCGCCCACGGCTATCTGCTGTCGAGCTTCATCACCCCGCTGCAGAACGAGCGTACCGACCAATATGGCGGCTCATTGGAGAATCGGCTTCGCTACCCGCTCGAAGTATTCGCCGCGATGCGCGCTGCCTGGCCGTCGGACCGCCCGATGTCGGTGCGCATTTCGGCCACCGACTGGGCGGGCGAGGAAGGCATCACGCCCGGCGAAGCAGTGCTGATCTCCGAGGCGTTCGCGCAGCAAGGCGCCGACCTGATCGACGTCTCGGCGGGCCAGACCTGGGTCGACCAGCAGCCGGTCTATGGCCGCATGTTCCAGACGCCGTTCAGCGACCGCATCCGCAACGAGGGCAAGCTCGCGACGATGGCGGTCGGCAACATCTACGAGCCCGACCACGCCAACTCGATCCTCGCCGCCGGCCGCGCCGACTTGGTGGCGCTCGCGCGCCCCCACCTCATCGACCCCTTCTGGACTTTGCGCGCGGCGGCGCAGCTCGATTACCGCGACGTCGCGGTCCCGCCGCAATATCTCAACGGCATGGCCCAGCTCGCCAGGAACATGAAGCGGGACGCGGAAGCTGCCGTGTCGCTGAAGGTGTGAGTTCAGCCTGTCAGGAGTTGCGGAAAGAAAGTACGGTCGAGCTTGAAAAAAGGAGTGCGCCAAAGATCGCGAGCACGATCTTCAGATCGACCGCAAGAAAGATGAGAAACGGGCAGAACGCAGCGACCGCGAGCAGGAACTTCGCGGCGCGAACGGCCTGCGAGCGATCCTTGGTCGTGAATACCCAGAGCAGACCTTCATTCCTTCTCGCGGACCAGAAGGCGTACTTCGTGTGATGCAGGAAGCCCACGAACCACATCGCGCAAAGCATGAAGATCTTGGAAGGCATCGAAAGGCTAAAGCGCCACCGGCTCTGCGAAGACGCCGCCCGCCTCGTGACCGCTGGCCCAGCAAATCAAGGCCTTGACCGGGAATTGCTTGGCGGCCTGAAGCGTGACTTCCCAACCCACTTCCAGCGGGTTGGCCGAATGGAGCCGGAACCCGTCGCTCGACAGGTTGACGATCTGCGCGTCGATCTCGCCGGCTTCGCAATGCACGCGGACGTCATAATCGACGTCGACGCGCGGATCCCTGGGAGGCCATTCGTGCCCCGCCAGAATCGCTTGATGTTTCATGCCACGTCCACTTCTATTGATGCCCGCGGCGTCCACTCCGCGTGCACCGGTTCCACGAGAAGGCAGTCTGAAGCCAGATGGTTGACCGGTCTGTGAAGGAAGCTGGTTGCGATTTCGTTTACCGTGCGAAACGGATCGGCTTGGCCGGGCAAGGCGTTCTTCGGCAATGGCATGGACGCCCGAGCCGACCTACGCGAAGCCGGACATCAGCGTGCGCGCAACCACGCTCTACTATCAGATCGCGGCGCCAATCATGCTGCCGTTCGTGGATGGGCGGCTGCTCAACCTGTTCCGATGCCGCGAAGGCAAATGTTTCTTCCAGCGCAACCGCGAGCATCCGCCGACCGGCAAGGAGTTCGACACGCTGATCCATCTCGAGCCCGTGGCGCAGAAAAACGGCCGCACCGAGGACTATCTCTACGTCCGGTCAGCCGAGGAGATCGTCGCCTGCGCCAAGGTGCAGACTGTCGAGTTCCACGGCTGGGGCAGCCGGGCCGGCGCGGTCGAGACCCCGGACCGCCTGGTGATCGATCTCGACCCCGATCCGAAGCTCGGCTTCGAAGCCGTGAAGCTGGCGGCGCTGCAGGTACGGCGCGGGTTCGAGGCCGTCGGACTCGACAGCTTCGCGCTGCTAACCGGGGGCAAGGGCATCCACATCGTCGTGCCGCTCGAGCCGGTCGCCGGGTGGGACGAGGTCCGCGAGTTCGCGAAGGCCTACTGCACTACGCTCGCCGAGGCGGCGCCGGATCGCTTCACCGTTGCCTTGCCCAAGCGCCAGCGCCGGAGGCGGATTTTCCTCGACTTCCTGCGCAACCAGCGCACGGCGACCGCGATCATGCCTTACTCGGCCCGAGCCCGTGCCGGCATGCCGGTGGCCGCGCCAGTGGACTGGGACGAACTTCAACGCATCGGGCGCGCGAATGCATTCACCATCGCCGACGTCGAGCAGCTTCTGAAGCAGGCGCGAAGCCGCAAGCTCAGGCAGTGGGGCACGCTGGCTCAGCGGCTGCCTAGGTTCCAGTGACGGGCTCGGCCCACTCCTTGGCTTTCTCGGCTGCGTTGAGCTCGCGGATCAGCGCATCGACGCTGCGGGTCAGCTCATTGAGAAAGGTGACCTCGTGCCGCGCGCCGCGATAGCTCTCGGCCATCAGGATCGCGT
>DATENV010000182.1:0-8110 GCA_035274805.1 Sphingomicrobium sp.
CAAAGCCGGCAGGTCGGGCCCGAGCGCGATCCGTGCCGCCCCGGTCAGCGTCGCGAAATCAACGATCAGCTCCGGCTCTTCTTCGCCTGCTTTGGTGAGGGCGTCGGCGAGGATCAGCCGACCCTCGGCATCGGTGTTGTCGATTTCGACGAAAATGCCCTTGCGCGACTTGACGATATCGCCGGGGCGGTAGGCGTTGGCCGAGACGGCATTCTCCACTGCGGGGATGAGGAGGTGCAGCCGCACCGGCAGCTTTTCGGCAATCACCAGCCGCGCCAGCGCCAGCGCATGGGCCGCGCCGCCCATGTCCTTCTTCATCAGCCGCATGCCGCTCGCCGGCTTGAGGTCGAGGCCGCCGCTGTCGAAGCAAACGCCTTTGCCCACGATCGCGACGCGCGGGTTTTCCGGCTTGCCCCACTCGAGTTCGATCAGGCGCGGCTCGCGGCCTGCCGATGCGGCGCCGCCCACAGCAGCGACCAGCGGATAGCCGTCGGCAAGCTCCTTACCGACGGTCACCCGAACCTGCGCGCCGGTTTTGGCGGCAAGCGCACGGGCCGCCTGCTCGAGCGCCGCCGGGCCGAGGTCGCCGGCCGGAGTGTTGACCAGGTCGCGGACAAGCGTGGTCGCTTCGGCCAGCCGCACCGTCTCATCGATCCTTGCCGCGTCGCCGGTCAGCAGCACACGCGGTCCGCGCTCCGGCTCTTGATCCCTAGAGCGATAGGCGTCGAACCGGTGCTGCCCGAGCAGCCAGCCTAGCGCGGCCTTGCCGGGTTCACCCTCCGCGAGCTTGTAGGTCCCCTCGGGAAGGCCCTCCGCAAGCCTGGCCAGGCACCAGGGCGACAGCTCTAGCGCATTCTTGACCGCCGTCACGGCTTCGAACTCGGGGCCGCGAGGCAGCAGCGCATAGGCATAAGCGGTCTTGCCATCGAAGCGCAGCGCCTCGAGCAAGGCACGGTCCTCGGCCGGCCGGTTCTTCACCCAGGGGGCGAAGCTTTGCTTGTCGACGACGTGAATCGGGCGGGCCTTCTGGCCGCGGTCCGGGGCGAGCAGCGGTGCAAAATCGGTCATGCGCGCCCTCTACGGCGCGGGTTGGCTCGCGGCTACTGCGATCGAGGCCGGAGCAGCGATTACGCTGGGCTGTTGGGACGGCCGCTCGAACCTGAAATCGTGAGCGCGATTGCGATCAGGCCCAACCACAGGATGACCGGCAGGAGCTCGCTGCTCAGCCCGGCGGCCACGTAGGCGGGCGGCGGCGCGGCGGGCGCTGCGCCCAGAGTCGCCGGCGGCGGGGCAGCGCCATCGATCGTCGGCAGCACGCAGCCGGTCGGGCCCTGCGCAGTCGCTGCAGCCGAGCCGCACATCACCGCCGCTGGTGCGGTTCCGCTGGTCACGGCGAGCATGGCCCACGGATTGATCCGCTGAGGCGATGGAGCGGCCGCGGCGGCGGCCGCTGTTGAGCTTCCTATCAAAGCCAGCGCGGCAGGCGTCGCAATCAATCCTCGCATTATCCGCATGTCACCATCCGTCGCAACCATTGGCTCCAGCTGCGTTTGCTCCATATCGCGGGAATTCGGTCGCGGAAACAACGCGGCATGCTGACCGCGATCTAGGTTAGCATGGTGACAATGGGTTAAGTCGAAGGCCCGGTGCATTGAACCGGCAAACGTCCAACGAACACTGATGAGGGCGGGGGGGCTCCATCGCGAAGGGTGGCCCCATGAGGACGATAAAGCTTGCAGCGGCAATTCTGCCCCTTTTCCTTGCTTCGCCGGCGGAGGCGGCGGTCGTCGTCGACGCGGCCGGCGATATCAAAGCCAGTTTCGTCGGCACTGGCAGCCCGGACCTCGACGTCACCAGCTTCTCGGTCACGCTCAATGCCGCTGCGACAAGCTTTTCGCTCGGCGCGGTTCTCGCCGGCGAGATCCATCCTGCGCTGGCCGGCTTCTACGTCATCGGGGTGAACACCGGGGCCGGCGCAATCAGGCCGTTCGCCGGAATCGGCGAGCCCAACGTCACCTTCGACCAGGTGATCGTCGTCCAAAAGAATGGCACCGCGACCGTTGGTGCCAACTCGTTGACGACGCTGATGTCGGGCAATCAATTCGTCGTCACGGTGCCGGTGTCATTGCTGCCCTCGACCGGGGCGACGCCCGCCAATTACGGCTTCAATATCTGGCCGCGCGAAGGCGCTGTCGTGACGAACAACAGCCAGATCACGGATTTCGCGCCCAACAACGCATTGCTCAGCGCGAACGGAATCCTGCCGGTGCCCGAACCGGCTACCTGGCTGAGCATGATCCTCGGCTTCGCCTTGTTAGGAGCGTCGATGCGGTGGCGGCGTAATCGGAAGCCGCTCGCGCAAGTTGCGTAAGCCGCTACGCAGGGACGCCGAACAAATCGTGCTCGTCGGCGTCCTCGACGCGCACTGACACGATGTCGCCGGGTGTGAGGCCGCCGGCGTCGCGCAGGTGGACCTCGCCGTCGATCTCCGGCGCGTCGGCCTTGGAACGGCCCGTCGCGCCGCCGGTATCGGTATCGATTTCGTCAATCAGGACGTCGATCGTCGAGCCGACCTTGTCTGCGAGCTTCTCGGCGGAGATGCGGGCCGACAGCGCCATGATCGCCTCGTAGCGCTCATGCTTCGCGTCCTCCGGCACCTGGCCGTCCATCGCTGTCGCCGGCGCCCCCTCGACGGCCTCGAACTTGAATGCGCCGACCCGGTCCAGCCGTGCTTCCTCGAGCCACGCGAGCAGGTAGGCGAAATCCTCCTCGGTCTCGCCCGGGAAGCCGACGACGAAGCTCGAACGTATGGCCAATTCGGGGACCTGCGCCCGCCAGTCGCGAATCCGCTGCAGGATCTTGGCGTCATTGGCCGGGCGGCGCATCGCGCGCAGCACGTTCGGGCTCGCATGCTGGAAGGGAATGTCGAGGTACGGCAGCACCAGGCCGTCGGCCATCAGCGGGATGACATCGTTCACGTGCGGGTAGGGATAGACGTAGTGCAGGCGCACCCACGCGCCGAGCGTGCCGAGCTCTCGCGAGAGGTCGGTCATGTGCGCGCGAACGTTCGCACCCTTCCACGGGCGCGCCTGGTGACGGATGTCGACGCCATAGGCGCTCGTGTCCTGGCTGATGACGAGCAGCTCCTTGGTGCCCGCGGCAACCAATTTCTCTGCCTCCCGCAGGATCGCATCGGGACGGCGGCTGACGAGATCGCCGCGCAGGTGCGGGATGATGCAGAAGGCACAGCGATGGTTGCAGCCCTCCGAGATCTTCAAATAGCTGTAGTGGCGCGGAGTCAGCTTCAGGCCCGCTTCCGGTACCAGGTCGATGAACGGCGACGGTACCGGCGGCGCGGCTTCGTGCACCGCGGCGACGACTTCCTCATATTGCTGCGGGCCGGTGACCGCGAGCACGTCGGGGAAGCGGTTGCGGATGACGTCGGCTTCCTTGCCCATGCAGCCGGTGACGACCACCCGGCCGTTCTCGGCAATCGCCTCGCCGATGGCTTCGAGGCTCTCTTCCTTGGCACTGTCGAGGAAGCCGCAGGTGTTGACCAGCACCACGTCCGCACCCGCATAGTCGGGCGACATGTCATAGCCGTCGGCGCGCAGCTTGGTCATGATCCGCTCGCTGTCGACCAGGGCCTTGGGACAGCCGAGCGAGACCAGCCCGACGCGCGGGGGCTTGGGGAGTGTCGTGACGTTCATCGGAAGGGCCGGCGCCATATAGGCATTTTGGGGCGAAATCGAGGCCTGGCGCTGAACGCCTTGTTCATCTCGGCCAAGCGCGGCTAAGGCGCGTGGCCCAGCGCCAGGAGTTTTGAATGCGTATCGCGATGATCGGCACCGGCTATGTCGGGCTCGTCTCCGGGGCTTGCTTTGCCGATTTCGGCCATCGCGTCTGCTGCGTAGACAGGGACGCCGCGAAGATCGACGGGCTCAATGCGGGCGTCATGCCGATCTGGGAGCCTGGGCTCGAAGGCTTGGTCAAGTCCAATGCCGAGCGCGGGCGGCTGACGTTCACCACCGACCTGGTGGCGGGGGTCAAGGATGCAGAAGCCGTGTTCATCGCGGTGGGCACGCCGGCGCGGCGCGGCGACGGCCATGCCGACCTGACGTTCGTGTTTGAGGCCGTCCGCGAGCTGGCGAAGGTGATCGGACCGGGAACAGTCGTCGTCACCAAGTCCACCGTTCCCGTCGGGACCGGCGACCGGATCGAGCAAATCCTTCGCGAGGAGGGGGTAACCGAGGTTTCGGTCGCCTCGAATCCGGAATTCCTGCGCGAAGGCGCAGCCATCGCCGATTTCAAGCATCCCGACCGCATCGTCGTCGGCGCGGAGGATGAGCGCGCGCAGCACGCGCTGCGCGAAATCTACCGGCCGCTATTTCTCAACCGCGCACCGATTCTGATCACCGGGCGGCGCACTGCCGAGCTCACCAAATATGCGGCGAACGCGTTCCTCGCGGTGAAGATCAGCTTCATCAATGAGATCGCCGACTTGTGCGAAGCGGTCGATGCCGACGTCCAGGATGTCGCGCGCGGGATCGGGCTCGACAACCGCATCGGCCCCAAGTTCCTGCACGCGGGGCCGGGCTACGGCGGCAGTTGCTTTCCGAAGGATACGCTGGCGCTGCTGCAGACCGCCGACGCTGCCGGCGTCGACCAGCGGATCGTCCGCACCACCGTCGAGGTGAACAACGACCGCAAGGAGCAAATGGTCGAGCGCGTCGAGCGCGCGCTGGGCGGCAACGTCTCGGGCAAGCGGGTCGGCGTGCTCGGCCTCGCGTTCAAACCCAACACCGACGACATGCGCGAGGCCCCGTCGATCCCGATCGTCCAGGCCCTGGTCGAGCGCGGTGCGGAGGTCAGCGCCTTCGACCCCGTCGCGCGCCAGCAGGCCCAGCAGGTACTGTCAGGCATCGAGTTTGCCGACGATGCCTACGGCGCCGCGAAGGGCGCCGACGCGCTGGTGATCGTCACCGAGTGGGACGAGTTCCGAGCGCTCGACCTCGACCGCATCGCCGCCGCGCTGCGCGGCAAGGTGTTGGTCGACCTGCGCAACGTTTACGACCGTGGCGACGCGGAGGACGCCGGACTCACCTATTACGGCATCGGCCGCGGCCGGCCTGACTTCGCGCGTGCCTGAGCGGCGGCCGTATCCGAAACGGACCAAAGCGTTATAGAACGGCCGCATGGGGGATACTCCGCGGATCGTCGTGATCGGTCTTGGCTATGTCGGGCTCCCGCTCGCGACCGCGTTGGCGCGGACGTTCGACACCACCGGGTTCGATATCGACACCGACCGCATCGGCGAACTGCGGCGTGGCCATGACCGGACCCACGAAATTGACGAAGCGACGCTCCGGTCCAGTTCGCTGAACCTCAGTGCCGCGCCGGCCGATTGCGCGGGTGCGGATGTCTACGTCGTCACGGTGCCGACGCCGGTCGACGAGGCCAACCAGCCGGACCTCAGCGCTGTGCTCGACGCGACCCGCACGCTCGCCGGATGGATAGACCCTGAGCGCCGGCCGACGATCATCTACGAAAGTACCGTCTATCCCGGCGTCACCGAAGAGCTGTGCGGGCCCGAGATCGAGCGGATGGCGGGCCTCAAGCGCGGCCGCGACTTCCGGCTCGGCTACAGCCCCGAGCGGATCAATCCGGGTGACAGGCAGCACAGCATCGACAGGATCACGAAGGTCATTGCCGGCGAGGACGAGGAGGTTCTCGAACAGCTCGCTGAAATCTACGGCGCAGTGACCAGCGGCGGCGTGTTCCGCGCGGCATCGATCAAGGCGGCGGAGGCCGCCAAGGCGATCGAGAATGCCCAGCGCGACATCAACATCGCCTTCATCAACGAAGTGACCCAGATCGTCTCGAGGATCGGAGTGTCGGTGTGGGACGTGCTCGACGCCGCGCGGACCAAGTGGAACTTCCTCGGCTTCGAGCCCGGACTTGTCGGCGGCCACTGCATCGGCGTCGATCCTTATTACCTGAGCCACCTGGCCCAGCAGGTCGGCCACAATCCGCAGGTCATCCTTGCTGGACGCGAAACCAATGACGGGATGGGCGCCTGGATCGCCGATGCGCTGCACCAGCGCCGCACAAAAGCAGGGAGCGCCCTGATCCTCGGCCTGACGTTCAAGGAGAACGTGCCCGACCTTCGCAACAGCCGGAGCTTCGACCTCGTCCGCCGGCTGCAAGCGCTCGGCCACGACGTCGAGGTCGCCGATCCGATTGCCTGCCCGGTGGAGATCGAGCGCAACCACGGGCTCAAGGTCACCAAGCCAAGCGGCCGCAATTACGACCTGGTCGTCGGAGCAGTGCCGCATCAGGATTACCGCGAGCTACCGGACGCGGAACTGGCGTCGCTGGTGGCGCGGGGCGGGACCCTTGCCGACCTCAAGGGCATTTGGCGCGGGCGGCAGCTCGGTCCGGCGGTCGACCGGTGGACGCTTTAGCGATGCGGCACGACCAGGTCCGCCCGGCGAAGTCTTCGGTCCTGATCCGCAAGCGATTCCAGTTCGCCGGCGCGCTGCTGATCGGTGCATGGCTGCCCTGGTTTACCCGCGGCCCCCTGCTTCCCGGCGAGCTGTTCGAGCCGGCCAGCCTCAACACGCTCGCGGGGAATATCGTGGCGGTGATCCTCGCTTTCTGGACGCGGCTGTCGATCGAGACCTATCCCGGCATCCGCCGCAGCGCCGTCATCCTGCCCGCCGCGCTGACCGGTCACGGCGTGTCTATCGTGTGGTTCGTGCTGACTCGCTTTCCCTACGACCGGCTAGGCCTTGCCGCCGGTTTCCTGCTCCACGTCAGCTGGCTCTATCTCCTCTACATCTACGCCGAGCGGAAGCTGCGGCGGCGGATTGCCGTGGTGCCGTTCGGCGCAGCCGATCGGCTGAGCGAAATCCACGGCGTCGACTGGCACGTGTTGAAGCGGCCCAACCTCCACGACAGCCGATCGTGCCACGCGATCGTCGCCGACTTCAGCGCCAAGCTGCCCGACGAATGGGAAGCCTTCCTGGCGGACGCCGCGCTCGCCGGCCGCATCGTCTATCAGGTCAAGCAGCTGTCCGAATCGCTGACCGGCCGCGTCGAGCTCGAGCATCTGTCCGAGAATAGTTTCGGCTCGCTCCTCCCGGCCCGCGGCTATTTCTACCTGAAGGGGCTCGCCGACTTCCTGTTCGCGCTGCTGCTTTTGCCTGTTGCTTTGCCCGCGATGGCGCTGATTGCGATTGCCATCCGGCTCGATAGCCGCGGGCCCGTGTTCTTCCGCCAGAAGCGCGTCGGCCACGCCGGAAAGCCGATCAGCGTCTATAAATTCCGCACGATGCGAGCGGGCGATGTCGCGGACCAGCGCGAATCCTTGATGACGAGCCATAACGATGACCGGATCACCCGCGTCGGCAGGGCGCTGCGGACGCTGCGCCTCGACGAGCTGCCGCAGATCCTCAACATCCTCAAATGGGAGATGAGCTGGATTGGGCCGCGGCCGGAGGCGGAGCTGCTGTCCGGCTGGTACACCAAGGAAATCCCGTTCTACCGCTACCGGCACGTCGTGAAGCCGGGAATCTCGGGCTGGGCGCAGGTCAACCAGGGTCACGTCGCCGAGGTCAGGGACGTCCACGAGAAGCTCCATTACGACTTCTACTACATCAAATATTTCTCGCCTTGGCTCGACGTGCTGATCGTGTTCCGGACGATCAAGACGATGCTGACCGGCTGGGGGGCCCGCTAGGACCGGGGCGGGGGGCGGTCTCGCGCATCACCAGCATGACCGGCAGCACGGCGAGCGCGACCAGCGCAATCATGATCCCCGGCGCCGTCGCCCAGCCAGTGCGCTCGACCAGCAGCTGCGCGGCATAAGGCGTCATCCCGCCGAACAGCGCGGTCGCCATGGTCGCGCCGAGCGCGAGGCCGGTGATGCGCCCCTCGCCGGGGAATTGCTCGGCCGTGGCCACGGCGCCGACCGCGCTGACGGCGCCGGCGAGCATGGCGAGAATCACTGCGCCGGCGAGCGCCTGGCCGGGCGCGCTGCCAGCCATCAGCGAGAACATGGTTGCGGGCAGCGCGGCGCTGCCGAGGCACAGGCCGACGAGCACCGGCT
>DATENV010000183.1:0-6694 GCA_035274805.1 Sphingomicrobium sp.
TTGCTCATTCCATCTCCCTCGCCAGGTCGGCCAGCCTGGCCACCGTGTTCATGTTGCGCGCGGTCCCGGCCTCGGCCGCCGGGATGCGCATCCGCGAGCGCCCGATACCCTTTTCGCCGTACGCGACATAGACCTCCCGCTTGCCCGCCGCGATGCGCTCGTCGTCGGCCTTGTTCCGGACCGTTTCGAGCAAATCCTTCGGCGGCGCGTCGTTCAGGAAGAAGGCCTGCACGTTATTCCCACGCCCCTCCGGAAACGGGTTGGCGCGGACCACTGCCGCCAATTCCTTCGCCGTCCGAAGCATCACGCGCACCTGCTTACCCATGTGCGCCTGCATCCGATCCTCGAGCATTTCGCGCAGCTTTTCCTCTGGCTTGTCGCTGACGAACAGCAGGTTGCCGCTGGCGACATAGGTCCGCGCTCGTTCGAGCTTCAGCTCGTCGGCGATCGCCTTAAGGTCGGCCATCTTGAGCGTGCTTCGGCCGATCAGGTTCACGCCGCGGAGCAGCGCGACGTACGCCGTCACGCCGCGTCGAGCAGGCGCAGCGCCTGCGCTCTCGCCTCCTCGGTCACCGACGTGCCCGACAGCATCCGCGCGATCTCCTCGCGGCGTTCCTCGGCCGACAGCTTGCGAACGGTCGTGCGCGTGCCATCCCGCGCGTGGGCTTTCTCGATCCGGTAATGATGCGAAGCCCGGGCGGCGACTTGCGGACTGTGGGTCACGACCAGCACCTGCGATTGCTCGGCGAGGCGGGCGAGCCGTTCGCCGATCGCGCTGGCGACCGCGCCCCCGACCCCGCGGTCGACCTCGTCGAAGATCATCGTCGCCGCGCTGCCGGCCTCGGCCAGCGCGACCTTGAGCGCGAGGATGAACCGCGACAGCTCGCCGCCCGAAGCGATGCGCGTTAGCGGTCCGAACGGGGCGCCGGGGTTGGTCGAGACTTCGAACTCGACCCGGTCCGTGCCTGATGGACCGGGTTCGGCGGGCACGATCGCGGTGCGGAACCGTGCCGAGTCGAGCTTCAGCGGCGCCAGCTCCGATGCGACCGCCGAGTCGAGGCGAGCGGCCGCCTGATGTCGCTGCTCACTGAGCGCGCCTGCTGCCGCGGCGTAGGTTTCGCGCGCGACCAGAAGCTGGCGGTCGAGCTCCTCGATCCGCTCGCCGCCCGCATCGATCGCGGCGAGTTGGGCGCGCATCTGTACGCCAAGCGCGGCGAGCTGTTCGGGTTCGACGCGGTGCTTGCGGGCAAGGCCGCGAATGTCGAATAGGCGCGCTTCCACCTGATCGAGCCGCGCGGGATCGAACGCCATTGCGTCGGCGGCACGGGCGATCCGGTCCTCGGCTTCGCTGCCCTCGATCAGCGCGCGGTCGAGCGCCGCAAGCGCTTCGGCGAGCAATGGGTGGTCGGCGGCGGCGCGCTCGATCCGCCGCGCGGCCTGCCGAAGCTGGGCGAGGGCTCCATCCGAACCACCGAGGAGCTCGTCGAGGCCGGTCAGCGACTCGCCCGCCTTCAGGCCCGCCTGCATCGCCGCGCGTTGCTCGGCGAGGCGCGTTTCTTCGCCTTCCTCGGGGGACAGGGCCTCGATCTCACCGCTTGCATGCCCGAGCCATTCGCGATCGCGCTCGGCGGCAGCGGCGGCCGAGCGCGCTTCGAGCAGCTCGGCCTCGATCCGCGTGACCTCCGCCCAGGCCCGCTCGACCATCCCCGTGTCGAGCTTGCCGAAGACATCGAGCAGCGCGCGGTGGCCTTTTGGATTGAGCAGGCCGCGATCGTCGTGCTGGCCGTGGATTTCGACCGCCAGCGCGCCGACGTCGCGCAGCAGGCCGGCAGGAACGCCGGCCGTACCGATGAAGGCGCGGCTGCCTCCATCGCTTTTGACGGTCCGCCGCACGATCAGTGATTCGCCGGCCTCGGGTTCCACGCCCTGTTCCTGGAGCATTGCAATCACGGGGTGATTGACCGGCAGCTCAATCTCGGCCGAGACCGACGCCGACTCCTGGCCAGCGCGCACCAATCCGGTGTCGGCACGCGCGCCGAGCGCCAGCCCGAGCGCATCGAGCAGGATCGACTTGCCTGCGCCGGTCTCGCCGGTGAGCACGCCGAGGCCCCGCTCGAACTCGAGCTCCAGCCGCTCGACGAGCACGATGTTGTGGATGGCGAGCTGCCTCAGCATGGCACTCGCCGGCGCGTCACTTGCGGGACGCGGTCCGCCGCTGGATCTCCCGGTTGCCGCGCCCAAGCAGCTTCAGCGACTGCCTGTACCAATAGGTTTCGGGGTAATTGCGGCCGAGCACCGCGCCCGCCTTTTGCGCTTCCTCGGGGACGCCGAGCGCGAGATAGCATTCAACCAGCCGCTCGAGCGCTTCAGCCGTATGGGTGGTCGTCTGGTAGCTGTCGACGACATTGCGGAAACGGTAGGTCGCGGCGAGCCACTGGCCCGAGCGCTGATAGAAACGGCCAATCTCCATCTCCTTGCCGGCGAGATGGTCCTTGATGAGGTCGAGCTTGAGCCGCGCGTCGGCGGCATAACGCGTCTCGGGATAGCGGCGGATCAGCTCACCGAACGCATCCGACGCCTGCTGCGTGGTTGTCTGGTCGCGCGCCACGTCGTCGATCTGCTGGTAATAGCTCATCCCGATCAGATATTGAGCGTAGGGCGCTTCGGCGTTGCCGGGATGGATCGTCACGAACCGCTGCGCCGAGTTGATCGCGTCCTGATACTTGCGCGCAAGATAGTAATTGAACGCGCTCATCAGCTGCGCCCGGCGAGCCCAGACCGAATAGGGATGCTGGCGCTCGACTTCGTCGAACAGCTTGGCGGCCTGCTCATAGTCGCCGCCATCCATCGTCCGCTTGGCCGCGGTGTACAGCGAGCTCACGTCGCGGGCGACATAGGCCGTGTCCGCTTTCTTGCCGCGGGTCGCGCAGCCGGCGAGCGGAACGATCGCGGCGGCGGCGATGAGCAAGGCGAGCGAACGGGAAAGCTTCAGCATGGGGACCTCATTAGCGTGGGCTCCAGGGGACGCCAAGCGCGGCATGGACGGGGAAAGCTTGGCCTTCGCTGAACGGCGATTCAGGCAGGCTGCGCCTCGGCTTCATCCTTTTCCTCGGTCTTGAGGAAGCTGTCGGGCTGGACGCCGAGCCAGACCAGGACGGGCGAGGAGATATAGATCGAGGAATAGGTGCCGACGAAGATACCGAGGAAGATGGCGATGGTCAGGCCGAAGATCACGTCGGGGCCGAGGAGCAGGAGCATGCCGAGCGCGAGCAGGATGGAGAGCGAGGTGACCATCGTGCGCGACAGCGTCTCGTTCAGCGAGAGGTTGAGGAGCGGGATGATCGCCATCTTGCGATATTTGCGCAAATTCTCCCGAATGCGGTCGTAGATCACCACCGTGTCGTTGAGCGAATAGCCGACGATGGTCAGGATCGCGGCGACGACGTTGAGATCGACCTGCAGCCCGGTCAGCGAAAAGAAGCCGAGCGTCATCGAGACGTCGTGGAACAGGGTCAGCAGCGCGCCGACGCCAAACTGCCATTCGAAGCGGAACCAGATGTAAACCGCGATCCCGATCATCGCGAGCGTGATCGACAGCGCGCCGTCGCGCGCCAGTTCCTCGCTGACCTTGCCGGACACCGTCTCGACCGCATCGACGCGCGATCCCGGATAGCGCTGCTGCAGCATCATCCGGACCCGCGACGCGGCGCGGTTCGCCGCCGCCTCGCCGCCGGGCGGCTTGGGCAGGCGGATCTGGTAGCTGGTTGGACCGCCCGATTCCTGGATGCTGGCCTCGCCCAGTTCCAGCCGCCCGACGTCGGCGCGGAGCTGCTCGACGTTGACCTTCTGCTGAAAGGTCGCGCGAATCATCTGCCCGCCGATGAAGTCGACCCCGAGGTTGAGGCCGCGCACCCCGACCAGCGTCAGGCTGGCGACGGTGGCGAGGATCGACAGCACCAGCGCCAGGTTGCGCCAACGCATGAAGTTGAGGTTGGTGTTGTCGGGGATGAGCTTGAGCAGCTTCACGATTTCAAGACCTTTAGATGTGGAGCTCGCGCGGGCGCTTGCGGCGGACCCACACCGACACGAGCATCCGCGTGAAGTTGACCGCCGTGAACACCGACGTGACGATGCCGATCATCAGCACGACCGCAAAACCGCGGATCGGCCCGGAACCGAAGTACCACATCAACGCGGCGGCGATGACGTTGGTGATGTTGGCGTCGAAGATCGCCGTGGAGGCCTCCTTGTAGCCGGTCTCCAGCGAGTCGATGACTCGCCGGCCGCGCCTTTGCTCCTCGCGGATGCGCTCGTTGATCAGCACGTTGGCATCGACCGCGGCGCCGATGGTGAGCACGAAGCCGGCGATTCCGGGCAAGGTGAGCGAGGCGTTGAAGATCGCCATGATCCCGAGAATCAGCAGCGCGTTCACGATCAGGCCGTAGGTCGTGTAGACGCCAAAGCGGCCGTAGGTCACGAGCATGAAGACGATCACCGCGAGCGTTGCGGCGATGCTGGCGATGACGCCCTTCTGAATCGAGTCCTTGCCGAGGTCGGGCCCGACGGTGCGCTCCTCGATGACGTTGAGCTTCACCGGCAGCTTGCCCGAGGCGAGGCTGACCGCGAGATCGTTTGCGCTCTGCACCGTGAAACTGCCGCTGATCTGGGCGCGGCCGCCGAGGATCGGTTCGTTGATGTTCGGCGCCGACAGGATCTTGTCGTCGAGGATGATCGCAAAGGGCTTTCCGACATTCTCCTGCGTCACTCGGCCGAAGCGGCGCGCGCCGGCGGTGTTGAAGGTGATGTCGATATCGGGCGCGCCGTTCTGGTCGAAGCTCTGCTTCGCGTCGGTGAGCTGCTCGCCCGACACCATCACGCGGCGCTTGACCGCCATCGCGCCGCTGCCGTCGGCCATCGGCAGCACCTGGCTGCCCGGCGGCGCGCGCCCCGCCTGGACGTCGGCCGGATTGGCCGAAAGGTCGACCAGCTTGAATTCGAGCCGCGCAGTCTGCCCGATCAGCTTCTTGAGCGCTTCGGGATCTTCGACGCCCGGCACCTGGACGAGGATTCTGCGATCGCCCTGGTTGATGACCGTGATTTCCTTGGTGCCCTGCGGGTCGATGCGCCGCCGGACGACATCGCGCGCGACGGTCATCGCATCTTTGAGCGCCCGGGCTGAGCCACCAGGGGTCGGAGTCAACACGATGCGGCTCGAATCCACGACCTGGACATCCCAGTCGCGCGACCCCGTCAGGCCCACCGGCCGGGTCAGCGTCCGCAGGCGCTCGACAGCGGCATCGACCTGGCGCGGATCGCGGACCATGAACGACAGGCGCCCGCCGGCGACGGAAATATCGCCGACGTCAATGCGCGGCGAGCGCCGCAGCTCGGTCGTGACCGAATCTTCCATCGACTGGATGCGCTGCTTGGCGGCATCATTCGCATCCGCCTCGAGCAGTAGCTGACTGCCGCCGGCAAGGTCGAGGCCAAGGCTGATCCTCGCGTTCGGGAGCCAGCTCGGCCAATAGTTCCTGGCGCTCGCCGGCAGCAGGCTGGGAATGGCGAAGAAGATCCCGACGATAATCGTGAGCGAGATCAGCCACACCTTCCACCGGGGAAAATCATGCATCGTGCCAGCGCCTCAGTCGTTTGCCGGTTTGCTTTTGGCGGTGACCACGTGGCTGATGGTCGACTTGACGACGCGGATCTTCACGCCTTGCGCGATCTCGACCTCGGCCTCCTCGTCGCTGACCTTGGTCACTCGTCCGCGGATGCCGCCGCCGGTGATCACCTCGTCGCCCTTCTTTATCGCGGCGATCGCTGCCTGATGCTCCTTCACCCGCCGCTGCTGGGGGCGGATCATCAGCAAATAGAAAATGACAAAGATCAGCAGCCACGGGAGGATGCCCATCACCAGGCCCGCCGCTCCGCCGGCCTGGCCGGCCGGCGCCGTCTGCATCATCAACATCGGTTCGGTGGACATTTGGGACTGCGACTTTCCGGTGAAATGAAATGGTCGGGGCGACTGGATTCGAACCAGCGACCTCCACACCCCCAGTGTGATGCGCTACCAGGCTGCGCTACGCCCCGACCTCGCCGCGGCATCTAGGCAGGGCTATCCGACAAGGCAAGGCAAGAGGACGGCCGAGTGATCCGGCGACGGCGAAAATGCAAAGCAGGCAAACGGGTTGGGCGGGCGATCACGGTCCTGCTCTCGCTGCCGGGGCTTTACCTGCTGGCGGCACTCGCCGGCTCGCTGCTGCCCGTCAACCGCGGCTGGCGGGAAGCCGACGAGGGCACGACGATCTACCTTGCCGACAACGGCGTCCACGCCGACATCATCATGCCGGTCAGGGCCCACGGCCTCGATTGGGCGCCGCTGATCCCCCGGCGCGACTTCGCCGCCGCCGACCCCGGCGCGCGCTGGATCGCGTTCGGATCGGGCGAGCGGCGCATCTATCTCGATACGCCGACCTGGTGGGACCTGACGCCGCGCACCAGCTGGGCGGGGCTCGCCGGCGGCTATCGCGTGATGCACGTCGAATATGTGCCGAGCCCTCATTATGCGGTGCGGCAAATCCGGCTCCGCCCGAAAGAATATCGCCGGCTGTGGGCGGCGATCCGCGACGACTTCGCGCGCGGACCGAACGGCCGGCCCCAGCGGATCGACCATCCGGGCTACGGCCCGGCCGAT
>DATENV010000184.1:0-4902 GCA_035274805.1 Sphingomicrobium sp.
CGACCGCGAAGGCGAATTCGTCGACAAGCTCGTTCACATCAACCGCGTGGCCAAGGTCGTCAAGGGCGGCCGGCGCTTCGGCTTTGCGGCCCTGGTCGTCGTGGGCGATCAGAAAGGCAGGGTCGGTTTCGGCCACGGCAAGGCCCGCGAGGTGCCCGAGGCGATCCGCAAGGCGACGGAAGCGGCCAAGCGCGGGCTGATCAAAGTGCCGTTGCGCGAAGGCCGTACGCTGCACCATGACGGGCTCGGCCATTTCGGCGCGGGCCGGGTGACGATCCGCACGGCTCCGGCCGGCACCGGCATCATCGCCGGCGGCCCGATGCGCGCGATTTTCGAAAGCCTCGGCGTTGCCGACGTGGTCACCAAGTCGGTCGGCACCTCCAACCCCTACAACATGATCCGGGCGACCTTCGAAGCGCTCAAGGACCAGGCTTCGCCGCGCGCCGTGTCGCAGCGGCGCGGCAAGAAGGTCGCGGACTTGCTCGGCCGCGGCGGCGCCAGCGCCGTCGAAGCCGAAGTCCAGGCCGAAGCGCTCGCGGAGTAAGAGTGATGGCGAAACTCAAGATCACCCAGACCGGATCGCCGATCCGCCGCGACAAGACGCAGCGCGCGACGCTGGTCGGCCTCGGCCTCAACAAGCTGCACCGCAGCGTGGAAGTGGAGGGCACGCCCGAAGTGCTCGGCCAGGTCCGCAAGGTGCAGCATCTGGTGAAGGTGACGGACGCTTAAGTCCGTCATCCCAGCGAAGGCTGGGATCCATGCCGGCGAGCGCGAACCGGTGTGCGGCCATAGCGAAACATGGACCCTCGCCTCCGCGAGGGTTCGCTACAGCGAGTGCAAGACCATGAAACTGAACGAGATTCGTGACAACAAGGGCGCTAGGGCGAGCCGCGTGCGCGTCGGCCGCGGCATCGGCTCCGGGCTCGGCAAGACCGCCGGGCGCGGCCAGAAGGGCGCCAAGGCGCGCTCGGGCGTCAGCATCGCCGGCTTCGAGGGCGGCCAGATGCCGCTCCACATGCGGATCCCGAAGCGCGGCTTCAACAACATCTTCGCGCGCGACTATGCCGAGGTGAACATCGGCGCGGTCCAGAAGGCGATCGACGCCGGCAAGCTCGATATCAAGGGCACGCTGGACCATGACGCGCTCAAGACCGCCGGCCTCGCGCGCGGCGGCAAGGACGGCGTCCGGCTGCTCGGCAAGGGCGAATTGAAGGCCAGGCTGGCGTTCAAGGTCGCCGGCGTGTCGAAGGGCGCGCGCGAGGCGGTCGAACAGGCCGGCGGCTCGATCGAGCTGATCGAGCGCAAGGACCCGGCCGAGCTTGCCGCCGCCAAGAAGGGCAAGGTTCGCGAGAAGCGGCTCGCCGACCAGGCCGCCGCCGCCAAGGCCTGAGGGCCTTCGACAAGCGGCCCAGAGCCACTATATCGGCGGCGGGGAGGCGTTTCGCCTGATCGCCGCCGCTCGTTTTTCCGGGGAATTCTTAGTCGATGGCATCCGCAGCCGAACATCTCGCCACCAGCATCTCCTTCGCCAATTTCCAGAAGGCGACCGAGCTTAAGAAAAGGCTGTGGTTCACGATCGGCGCGCTGGTCCTGTTCCGGCTGCTGTCTTTCGTGCCGGTCCCCGGCATCGACCCGGTGGCGATGAACGCGCTCTACCAGACGCAGAGCGGCGGCATCCTCGACGTCTTCAACACCTTCTCCGGCGGCGCGCTCGAACGCTTCAGCATCGTTGCGCTCGGCGTCATGCCGTACATCACCGCCTCGATCGTCGTGCAGCTCGGCGCGACGCTCTACGGTCCGTGGCAGGCGCTGCGGAAGGAAGGCGAGACCGGGCGCAAGAAGCTCAACCAATATACCCGCTACCTGACCGTCGCGATCACCCTGGTGCAGGGCTATCTCGCGGTCCGGGGCCTCGAATCGCAGGGCGCCAACCAGGGCATCCAGGCGGTGGTCCAGCCGGGCTTGCTGTTCGAGATCGCGGGCACCGTCAGCCTGGTCGGCGGCACCTTGTTCCTGATGTGGATCGGCGAGCAGATCACCAGCCGCGGGATCGGCAACGGAGTCTCGCTGATCATCATGGCCGGCATCGTCGCGCGCTTGCCCCAGGGCATCGCGCAGCTGCTCGAGGGCGGACGCACGGGGACGCTGAGCGGCATCCTGGTCGCCGGCATCGTCGCCCTCGCGGTCGTGCTGATCCTCTTCATCTGCTTCATGGAGCGCGCTCAGCGGCGGGTCCTGATCCAATATCCGAAGCGGCAGACCGCGCGGGGCATGCAGCAGGAGCGCTCGCATCTGCCGATCAAGCTCAACACCGCCGGCGTTATCCCGCCGATCTTTGCGTCCTCGCTGCTGTTGATGCCGCTGACGGTGCTGCAATGGATGGGCAATCGCGCCAGCGCCGAGGGCACCAGCGACTGGCTGATCACCGCGACGACGTTCCTTCAGCCCGGGTCGGCCGCCTACACGGCCTTCTACGGGATCGGCATCGCCTTCTTTTGCTTTTTCTACACCGCGGTGCAGTTCAACAGCGAAGAAACCGCCGACAACCTCAAGCGCCACGGCGGGTTCATTCCGGGCGTCCGCCCCGGCAAGGCGACCGAATCCTATTTCGACTATCTGCTCAACCGGATCACCGTCGTCGGCGCCGCCTATTTGGTGCTGATCTGCATCATTCCTGAGGTGCTGTCCGGCCAGTCAGGCCTAAGCCTTGCGCTCGGCGGGACCAGCCTCCTGATCGTCGTCAACGTCACGATGGATACGGTGAGCCAGATCCAGAGCCATCTGATCGCCCATCAATATGGTGACCTCATCAAGAAGGCGAAGCTCAAGACCACGCCCAGGCGCAGGTAAGGTTTTTCCGTTCGTCCCGAGCTTGTCGAGGGACTGTCCTTTTCCTTCGGGAGGCTTGAGAGAAATGCAGCCCTTCGACGAGCTCAGGGCGAGCGGGTGGGTGTTCCGATGCTGAACATCATCCTGTTGGGTCCGCCGGGCGCCGGCAAGGGCACCCAGGCCGCCCGGCTTCAGGCGACGCGCGGCATGATCCAGCTATCGACCGGCGACATGTTGCGCGAGGCGGTGTCCGCCGGCACGCCGGTCGGTCTCGAAGCCAAGGCGGTGATGGAGCGCGGCGAGCTGGTCAGCGACGCGATCGTCAGCGCCCTGATCGGGGAGCGGCTTGACGCCTCGTCCGACAAGGGCGCGATCTTCGACGGCTTTCCCCGCACCAGGCACCAGGCCGAAGCGCTCGAGATCCTGCTTGCCGAGCGCGGCCGCCGCCTCGACTATGTGATCGAGCTGGCGGTCGATGAGGAGGCGTTGGTCACCCGCATCACCGGGCGCTTCACCTGCGCCAAGTGCGGCACCGGCTACCACGACACCTTCCGCCCGACGCAGGTGTCGGGCGTTTGCGACGTGTGCGGCTCGACCGAATTCAGGCGCCGGCCCGACGACAATGAGCAGACCGTGCGCCGGCGGATGGAGGAATATCGCGCCAAGACCGCGCCGATCCTGCCGATTTACGAAGCCAAAGGGCTGGTCCGCCGGGTCGACGGCATGGCGTCCGTCGAAGTGGTCGGTGCGGAGATCGACGCGATCCTCGACGGCGCGGCTTAACGCTTTTCCAGCGTGACGAACCGGAACGGCGGGCGTCCATCCGCTGCCGGTTGCGCCTCGCCCGCCGTCTCCCGCCATTCGCCCGTCACGCGGGGATCGGCCATGATCGTGTCGCCGGGCACGTCCTCGAGCACTTCGGTGAGCTCGATGCGATCGGCGAGCGGCAGGAACAGCTCGAAAATCTCCGCGCCGCCAATCACCGAGACGGGCTCCCCGCGCGCAAGCTCGAGCGCTTCCTCGACCGATCGTGCGATTTCCGCCCCTTCCGCGCTCCAGTTGCGATCGCGCGTCAGCACGACGTGACGGCGGCCGGGCAGCAGGCCGGGCAAGCTGTCGAAGGTCTTGCGCCCCATCACCATCACGCTGCCCATCGTCAGCGCCTTGAAGCGCTTGAGGTCGGCCGGCAGGTGCCACGGCAGCTTGCCGCCGCGGCCGATCACTCCGTTCTGCGCGCGGGCGACGACCAGGGTGATGCGCGGCCTCTCCATGTCCGCCCCTGTGCCGGTGTCGCGCGGTCCTGCCAAGCGCGCTAATGCATCGGCATGAACGGTGACGTCGCGCGCATGATCGAACGGGCGAGGGAGGAGCTCGGCGCCAAGGCGGTGATCACCGATCCGAAGGCGATCGAGCCGTGGGTCACCGATTGGCGCGGCCGCGTGCACGGGGCGTCTCCGGCGATGCTCGCGCCGACCTCAATCCAGGAGGTCGCGGCGATCGTCCGCCTCGCCGCCGAG
Organism: Sphingomicrobium sp.; assembly: GCA_035274805.1. Classification (GTDB taxonomy): domain Bacteria; phylum Pseudomonadota; class Alphaproteobacteria; order Sphingomonadales; family Sphingomonadaceae; genus Sphingomicrobium. Next base: position 4,347 of record DATENV010000184.1, read on the forward strand.
CACCGGGTTCCGCTGGTTCCGCAAGGCGGCAATACCGGCATGGCGGCGGGCGCGACGCCTCCGGCGGACGGCTCCGCATTGCTGCTGTCGCTGCGGCGCATGAACCACATCCGCTCGATCAGCGCCGACAATCGGCTTGCGGTCGCCGAGGCGGGCGTGATCCTCGAGACGCTGCATGGCGCGGCAAGCGAGGCCGGCATGCGCTTCCCGCTGACGCTCGGCGCGCGCGGCAGCTGCACGATCGGCGGGCTGGCCTCGACCAACGCCGGCGGCACGCAGGTGCTGAAGTTCGGGACCATGCGCGCGCTGGTCGCGGGTGTGGAAGCCGTGCTCCCTGAAGGCTCGATCCACAACGGCTTGTCCGGCCTCAAGAAGGACAATCGCGGCTACAGCCTCGACCAGCTGCTGATCGGCGCCGAGGGAACGCTCGGCGTGATCACCGCCGTGGCGCTGCGGCTTGTGCCGGCGATTGCCGCGCGCGCGGTTGCCTGGGTCGGCGTCCAAAGCCCCGCCAAGGCGCTCGACCTGCTGCGGTTCCTCGACGCGCGCACGTCGA